>JBGPLV010000259.1:0-2594 GCA_041486625.1 Elusimicrobiota bacterium | reverse complement strand
GATGGCGGATAGCGCTTGATCCGCCAAAGCCCTTCCCACCGCGGGCCCTACAAATTCGGCTCGCTCGATGATGGGGTCAGAATTCGGAATCTTGTCCTGAATCGCCTTCTGAAAATCTTTCGAAAGGCTGTCGACGGAGGCAGGCCCCTTGGGGACACGGATGATAAAAGAGGGCCGGCCGGTAATTCCCTGAATTTCCGCGTCCGCATAGCCGATACCGGTCAGAATGGAACGGACGTCCTGCATCGGCACGTCCTTTTTAAAGGCGAGCTGAACGAGGTTCCCCCCTTTAAAATCGATCCCCAGTTTGGGCCCTCCCTTCATGAAAAGAGACACGAGCCCCGCGCCGAGCAGGAGGATGGAAAAAGCATAGGCCCGGTAGCGCATGCCGATGAAGTCAAAGTTCGTCTTTTTAAAAAGCTGCATAGAATCTCCCTTTGGAAGTGTAAGGGCGCACCGCTGTGCGCCCTAAAAACGCAAGGTCGATATTTCTCGACCTTCCAGCCAATAATCGTAGATCATGTGCGTAAAGAAAACCGCCGTAAACAGGGACACCAGGACGCCCCAGAAAAGCGTCACGGCGAACCCTTTCACGGGACCCGTTCCAAACTGGAACAGAAGCCCGGAGGTAATCAGCGTGGTCACGTGGCCATCGAAGATCGCGGGCCAGGCATGTTTATACCCCAGGTCGATCGCCAGGCGCACGGATTTGCCGAGTTGAAGCTCTTCGCGGACTCTCTCCAAAATAAGGACGTTCGCGTCGACCGCCATCGCCAAGCTCAGGATCGTCCCGGCCACACCGGGCAAGGTCAGCGTCGCATGGAGAAAGGCCAGAACCCCGAAAATAAAGAACATGTTGATGAGCATCGCGGCATCCGCGATGACGCCGGAGAGGCTGTAATATACCCCCATGAAAAGCATGACGAGGACCAACCCGATCACCGACGAGCGGACCCCCGCCTTAATGGAGTCTTCCCCGAGCGTCGGCCCGACCGTTCGTTCCTCAATTACCCGGACCGGGGCCGGCAGCGCGCCGGCTTTGAGAATGGTGGCCAAAAGCTTCGCGTCTTCCGCGGAGAAATTGCCTTCGATGATGGCGTGGCCGTCAGGAATGGCGGAACGAATCACCGGCGCGGACTGGACCTGGCCGTCCAGGACGATCGCCAGCTGTTTGTTCACATTGGCTTCGGTGAGCAGGCCGAAGAGCTTAGCCCCCTCCGCGTTAAATTCAATCGAGACGCTCGGGTAACCGGACATCATTTGGTTTGAGCCGCCGCCGAAGCTCACTTTGGCATCCACTAACGTAGCGCCGGTCAACTCCGAGCTTGATTTGACGACAAGATAGCGTCCGCCCAGACGTTCGGAATCTTTGCGCTCAGGCAACACTTCCCATCCCTCCGGAACGACTTTCGCGAGATTGGCGGGAAGCGTGCCCGATGACTTGAGTTCGAAATATTGGTCCATGCTCATTTTTTTATCGAGCAGTTCCTTGCTGAGGTTGGAGAGAATCCCAGAGTCATCCACAAGACGGAATTCAAGGAGGGCTGTTTTCCCGATCAGTTCCTTGGCGCGCCCGGAATCTTTGATGCCGGGCAGCTGCACCACAATCCAGCGGTCGCCTTGGCGGGCGATCAGGGGTTCGGCCACGCCGAACTGGTCGACGCGGTTCCGGATAATTTCAATGGCCCGTTCCAGCGCATCGATTGTCTTGGTTTCCGGAGGAAGCTTGCTCCGGTCGAGCTCCAGCACCAGATGAGTGCCGCCTCTTAAATCGAGCCCCAGGTTTAAGATTTTCTTTAAGACCGGATCGCGGTCCTGTTCCCGTTCGGCGCGTTCATCGGGAGGCATCCGGTACCATTTTAATGACGGCAAAAGAAAATAAGCCGAGAGGCCGACCAAAGCGAGCGTCGACCACAGAACAATTCGGGTTCGATTCATGCGGATTTTTCTCCTAAGGCAGGAGCGGAGCTCCCATTGGTCGATCCTTGCAGGACTTGAGCGATGGCGGTACGGTTCACATCAACGCGGACATTGTCAGCGATTTTAACCTGAACAATCCCGCCCTTCAGCGACATCACGGTTCCGTGAATCCCACCTTGGGTCACGACCCGGTCACCGGATTTTAGGTTGTCTACGAGATGACGATGTTCCTTGGTTTGTTTTTGTTGCGGCCGGATAATCAGGAGGTATAGGATGCCGATGACCACGATCATCGGCACAAAACTCATGATCGGATTGGGCGCCGGCTGTGCAGTCGGGCTTCCTTTGGGCGGTACGGCGGTTTGCGAACCCATAAATCTTATTCTCCTTGATTGCGGTACGCTTCGAAGAACTTTTTCTTCTCTTTTAAAAACGTCCCGTCTGTTATAGACAGCCTTATTTTTCGCATCAATTTTATTAGAAAGGCCACGTTATGTAAAGACGCGAGCCGCAGCGCGCTCAGTTCTCCCGAGCGGAACAGGTGATGAAGGTAAGCCCGACTGTAGCGCGCGCAGAGGTCGCAGTCGCATCCCGGGTCTGGCGACGTAAGATCTTCCCGGAAGGGTGCGTTTTTCATATTGAGTTTTCCGACTGAAGTGAAGAGTTGTCCGTTG
>JBGPLV010000258.1:0-2648 GCA_041486625.1 Elusimicrobiota bacterium | reverse complement strand
GTTTACTTGCCGGACGTGGTCTGCCCGGCGGAGCTCCCCGTCGACATCAACGCGTTCAAAACGCAGCAAAACCGCTGGACGATGGGAGCCATTCAGACCGCCAAGAAAATGCTCCCGACGATCTGGCGGAGTCCCTTGCCGCTCAAAGTCAAAGTCGAGGCCACGTTCCATCTCACTGCCTGCGTGGGATATCTTTTGGCCGCCGCCCTCTCCGTGCTACTTCCGCTCAGTCTTTATTTCCGCTCTTACAGCCATTGGCCTTTGACCGGGTTCTTGGAAGGGATGGCGCTCGCGGCCACGACGATATCGCTTGGGATTTTTTACGCCATCTGTCAAAAAGACCTCTACGTGGATTGGAAAACGCGACTGCGGAATCTGCCGCTCATGATGTCGGTAGGGATCGGCATATGCTTAAGCAATGCCAAGGCAGTCCTGCTGGGACTCACCCATCGTCAGTTCGAGTTTCATCGCACGCCCAAGTACTCGGTCGTGGAGAAGGACCGCAGCTGGAAGAAGAAGCAGTACCGAACGAAAAATCCCTTGGCGGCGATGGCGGAGATCGGTTTTGCCGCGTATTTCTTAATCGCGGTTTACGCGGCGTTCGAACTTAAACAGTGGTTCAGCCTGCCGTTTATCGCGATGTTCGGTTTTGGGTTTGCCTATGTGGCGTTTCTTACGGCCGCTCACAGTATGTCGCGAACGAATTCGGAGTTTCCCAAAGCGTTACTGAACTGACAGGCAGTTTCTTCGTCTTGGCGGTGTCGTAGATGAGCTTGGCGATGTTCTCCGCGGTGGGATTGGTCTCCATCGGGTACACCGGCTCCCCGGCCTTCTCCAGCGTCTCCCTCAAAGGGTCCTTCTTGTGCAAGAGCATCCGGTGATCAAGCGTATGATCGATCCAGGTTTGTAGGATCTCTTTAATCTCCGTAAAGTCACGCACCATCCCCTTGGCATCCAGCTTTTCTGAGGAGAGCTCGACCTCCACCTTCCCGTTGTGGCCGTGAAAGTAGCGGCATTTGCCTTCGTAATCGAGCAAACGGTGCCCGTAACAAAAATGGATTTCTTTCGTGACCTGGAACATATCCAGATTATAATTGATCCATGCCGAATGAATCCTCCATTTGCGTTTTAGTAAGCGGCGGATTGGACAGCGATGTGCTTTTGGCGGAAATGGCTGCCCGGTACCGCCGGGTCTGGCCGATTTATATCCGTCAGGGGCTGGCTTGGGAAGACGCCGAGTTGTACTGGCTGAGAAAGTTTATAAAACGTCTTTCCAGGCCGCCTCACCCTGGGCTAGGCCGTCCCTCTCCCATCGAGAGAGGGCGCTATAAGCCGGGTGAGGCTGCGTCACTCGTGCTTCGTCCACTTGTTATTCTTGATCTCCCCATGGCGGATCTCTACGGTGCGCATTGGAGCACAGGCCGAAAGCCGGTTCCGGGGGCTCGCACGAGGGATGAAGCGGTCTATCTGGCTGGACGTAATATGGTCTTATCGATGAAGGCGGCCGTTTTTGCGGCGATGAAGAATATCCCAAGGCTGGCGCTGGGGCCGCTCGATCACAACCCCTTTCCGGATGCGCGGCCCCGGTTTTTGAAGAAATGGGGGGCCGCGCTGGGACTGGGGCTCGGTGCGCGACTTCGCGTGATCGCGCCGTACCGCCATCTTTCCAAGGAGCAGGTAATCCGCCGCGGGAAACACTTCCCGCTGCATCTCAGTTTTTCCTGCATCGCGCCCAAGGGCAGCGTCCATTGCGGACGGTGTAATAAATGCGCCGAAAGGCGACGCGCATTCAAAGCGGCCGTGGTCGAGGATAAAACGGTTTATGCCAAGAACTAAAGTTATCTTTTTCGACGCGGGCGGGACACTTTTTCGGCCCTATCCTTCCGTTGGGGACATTTACGCACGTGCAGCCGCCAGGCACGGGGTCCGTGTGGACGCGGAGCACGTGGAAAAAACATTTCACGACAAGTGGCATGAGCGCAATGGCATGACGTCTTTGGCGGGACTCACAAGCGAGAAGATCGAGCGGCAATGGTGGCATGCGCTCGTCCGGGACGTCTTCGGGAATTTGGGCGCGTTTGACAACTTCGACGCCTTCTTTCAGGAGCTCTATGACCTTTTCGCTCGGGCGGAGTGCTGGCGTTTGTTTGACGATACGGTGCCTGTCCTTCAAGATCTGAAGGCGAACGGCTTCCGGCTGGGCATTATTTCCAACTGGGATCACAGGCTCTTTTCGATTGTTGAACAGCTGGGCCTCTCTCCTTACTTTGAGCAGGTGACCGCCAGTTCCGCGGTGGGGATTGCCAAGCCCGGCAAACGAATCTTCGAAGCGGCGCTCCAGGCGATGCGCGTTCCTGCCTCCGAGAGCCTTCACATCGGCGACAGCTTGGAAGACGATTATCACGGCGCTTCTCGAGCCGGACTGAAGGCCGTGTTGCTCAATCGCCAGCGCAAGGCTTATAATGGTGTGGTTCGGATCGATTCTCTCCGTCAGCTTCCGGGCCTTCTTAAATGATTACCCAACGAGCCACTTTAAGTCCTGAACCGGTGGTGATCCTCGAAAACGCCTTTCAGGATCCTTATAACAACGCCGTCGCCACGGCCCGCACCTGCTATTCATCCCAGGTGATCCATTCCGGCGACGTCTC
>JBGPLV010000257.1:0-2657 GCA_041486625.1 Elusimicrobiota bacterium | reverse complement strand
GGTATCTGCTCCATAGTGGACGGCCATATGAAGCTTCTCCAGCTCTTGATCGAGATTGGAAGTGGTCGCGGAATTCCCAATATTGGCATTTAACTTACAGCTGACGCCGATGCCGATGCCTGTCGGGTCCAAACGATACTTCAAATGGTTGATGTTGGCGGGGATGATGAGACGTCCGGCGACAATCTCATCGCGGATAAACTCGGGTGCGACTTTCTCTTTCTCCGCGACACGCCGCATTTCGGGAGTGATCTCACCTTTGCGCGCTGCTTCAAGTTGCGTCATAGTATCCTCCTAGCCAATCTGGATCACAGGGCGTTGCGTGTCTGCGCCGGCGTTCAACACGCTGACGCGCGCCGCGACCCATTCTGCCGCACTCTTAAACGCTTTGGCCTGCGGGGAATCAGGTTTAGCGATGGCGATGGGGACCCCACGGTCGCCGCTTTGCCCCACCGAGGGATCAAAAGGGACTTGTCCCAGGAGCGGCACGTCAAATTCCTGGCTCAACGTTTTCCCGCCCTGGCCGTCGAACAAATCGATATGTTTGTGGCAATGTGGACAATCAAGCCCCGCCATATTTTCGATGATGCCAAGCACAGGAACCCGGACCTCGCTAAACATCGCGATGGACCGGCGGACGTCCGAGAGCGCCACCTGTTGCGGCGTCGTCACGATGACGGCTCCCGAAAGCGGCACCGTCTGCACAAGACTGAGCGACGCGTCGCCTGTTCCGGGTGGAAGATCTACAATCAAATAGTCGAGTTCACCCCACTGGACGCTCGTCAAGAACTGCCGGATCACGCCGTGCAGCATCGGCCCGCGCCAAATGATCGCCTTGCCTGGCTCCACCAAGAATGCGATGGAGATGACCTTCACGCCATGATTTTCAAAAGGAATGAGCTGTTCCTTATCGTTGACGGAAGGCCGCTCATTTTCCTTAAGTCCCATCATCATGGGGATGTTGGGGCCATAGATATCGGCGTCGAGTAATCCGACCTGGGCACCCGATTTCTCGAGACAAACGGCCAAATTGACGGCGGTTGTGCTTTTCCCCACCCCGCCTTTTCCGCTCGCTACCGCGATAATATTCTTCAAGCCCGCGGGCATCTGGGCGTTTTCGCCCAAACGCGTGTTTCCCTTCACCTCGGCTGAAAGCTGGATCTCCACCTGTTTGACGCCAGGGACCTTCCGGACGGCCTCTTCAGCCTCAAGCTTCATTTTATCCCTCAGAGGACAAGCCGGCGTGGTCAGCATCAGCGTAAATTTGACCGTGCCGCCATCGATCGCCAGATCCCGGATCATGTTCAGGGTGACCAGATCCTTATGGAGCTCCGGCTCCTGGACATTGCGGAGGGCGTTTAAGATGTCGTCTTGGCTGGGCATATAGGAATAGGACCTTTCAACTCTCCAAAACTGATGGACTTGACGTAGGGCGTAAGCTCCGCCATGATGACGAGGTAAGCCCAGATGGGAAGGGGGCTTGCGCAGCCCTGAATCAGGACAGGCTTGCCTTGGAACTGCGTCCAATTGAACGCTTTGATGGAATCGCGGAAGTCTTTCTCACGAAACATCCCGCTGGAGAGAAACGTGCGCGGATCGACAACCTCCACCGGTTAAACCGAGAAAGACTCGCCGCAGCCACAACTTTTCGTGGCGTTGGGGTTATGGAAGGCAAAGCCCTTCCCCTGCAGTCCCTCTTGATAATCGAGCTGCGTGCCTTCGAGGTACGGAGCGCTCTTGGAATCGAGCACCACCTTGACGCCTTCCACCTCTTGGACTTGATCCTCGGCTTGAGGGGTATCGAAACCCAAGACGTAGGAGAACCCCGAGCATCCGCCTGATCGTACGCCGATGCGCAAGGCCAACTCCGGCTTATTTTCCTTGGCGAGGAGGCGCTTCACTTCCGAAGCGGCTCCAGGGGTCATGGTAATCATGGATTCCTCCAATTCCCTATACGAATTCCAGCAAAATCGACGGATCGAGCGGCTTAAAGGGCTGCTTGGCGAGCGGCCCGTTCATGAGCGCGGTCTCGCCGTCCTCATACGTCGGACGTTCAACAGCATACAAGACACCGATCGGAATGCGGTCGCCCCACTCCTGGGCTCTTTTCATCGCCGCTTCAAAGTTCGTCGTGTCGTGGTTCTCGTCCTCGAGTTTGTAGACGCGCTGCTTGAAGTACGGATAGGTGTTTGTTTTGTTATAGGTCACGCAGGGGCTGAACACATCGACCAGCGCAAATCCCTTGTGCTGAATGCCCTTCTTAAAGAGCTCGGCCAAATGCGCTGGTTCGCCGGAGAACCCGCGCGCGACAAAGGACGCGCCGCCGGCCAAGGCCAAGGCGATCGGGTTGAGTGAGCTTTCCAAGCTTCCTGTTGGAGTGGATTTTGTTTTGGTCATCCGCTCGGTCGTCGGTGAGGCCTGACCGGTGGTCAACCCGTAAATTTGGTTATCCATGACGATGTAGGTCATGTCGAGATTGCGGCGAATCGCGTGGATGAAATGTCCCACGCCGATGCCGTAGCCGTCTCCATCGCCGCCGGCCGCGATCACGGTCATGTCGTGATTGCCGAACTTGGCTCCTTGGGCCACGGCGATCGAGCGACCATGCAGAGTATGCAGCCCGTAGGAATTAAAAAATCCTGGTAGGTTCGACGAGC
>JBGPLV010000256.1:0-2755 GCA_041486625.1 Elusimicrobiota bacterium | reverse complement strand
GGGGTACAACACCAACGCCAAGATGAATCCTCCGCTGAGAATGGAAGAAGATCGCCAGGCCATTCTCGAGGGCCTGGCGGACGGGGCGATCGACGTCATCGCCTCAGACCACGCTCCCCATACGGTCGCCGAGAAATCCCGCGAGTTCGACAACGCGCCGTTTGGAATTATTGGCCTAGAGACGACCTTGGGACTCGTCCTGACGCAGCTCGTTCAAAAAAAGGTGATGTCTCTTTCGGCGGCGGTCGCCGCGCTCGCCGATGCCCCGGCCCGCGCGCTGGGTCTTCAGGGAGGACACTTGTCTCCTGGCGCTCCGGCTGATCTGACGCTGATCGATTTGAAAGCCAAACATGTGATTGAGCAATTTACCTCCAAAAGCCAGAATTCTCCATTCAAGGGCTGGACTCTGAAAGGGAAGGCTGTGGCGACGCTGGTGGGGGGAGAAGTCGTCATGCGCAACGGCCGCCTTTTGAAAAAGCCTGACTTTCACTAAGCTTTATTCCTATGGTTGATCTGTCGACGACGCTGGGGCCTCTTACGCTCAAAAATCCAGTCATGGTGGCGGCCGGAACATTCGGTTATGGCCTGGAGTTCCAGGAATTTTTTGATGTGGAGCTTCTGGGCGGTGTGATCACCAAGACCCTCACGCTCCAATCCCGGGCTGGAAACCCGGCCCCGCGCGTGGTCGAAACGCCAAGCGGGATGCTCAATGCCGTCGGGCTCGAGAATGTGGGTGTGGCCGTGTTCCTGAAAGAAAAATGGCCGGCACTTTCCGCGCTGAAGGCTCCCGTCATTGTCAGCATCGCCGGTTTTACCGAAAACGAATTTGTCGATATCGCCAAACGATTTGCCGGCGTCCCGGTGGCGGCGCTTGAGCTGAACCTGTCATGCCCGAATGTGGCCCACGGCAGTGGGAATCGGTGTTTTGCTCAAAGCGCCGACCAAACGCGCGCGGTCGTGGGCGCCGTCAAGCAGATTGTGAAGGTCCCCGTTTTTGCGAAACTATCGCCGGAGGTGGCTGATTTGCCTCAGGTGGCCCAAGCGGCGACGGACGCGGGGGCGGATGTTATCACTCTCATTAACACGATGGCCGGCATGGTGATTGATGTCGACCAGGAGGTTCCGGTCCTGGCGAATCGCACCGGAGGCCTTTCGGGACCGGCGATCCGTCCCATCGCGGTTCGCTGCATCTGGGAAGTCCATCAGGCGGTCAAAACGCCCATTCTCGGGCTGGGAGGTGTGGCTTCGGGGAGAGACGCTCTCGAACTCATTCTCGCCGGGGCGAGCGCGGTGGCCGTGGGAACGGCAAACTTTTGGAATCCACGCGCGCCGAAGATTGTGCTTGAGGAACTGAGCAAGCTTGTCGCCAAGAAAGGGAGATCGATCAGAGAATTGGTAGGAAAGGTCAAAACCCCGGCATGAAACCGTTGATTGTGGCGCTCGATGTCGAAACGGATCTGGAGGCCCTGCGCCTCGTCAGAAAACTGAAGTCCCAAGTCGATTTATTCAAGGTGGGCCCCGTCCTTTTTCTAAAATATGGCGGACCGCTCTTAACGCAGATGCGCGAGCTCGGTGCCGAGATCTTTCTCGATATGAAATTCCATGACATTCCGAGCGTGGTCGCTAAAGCCATTGAACGCACCCGAGAATGGGGCGTCTACAGCGCCACGATCCATACGTCGGGCGGCGTGGCGATGATGAAAGAAGCCGCCCGTGTGTCCAAGCGGCCAAAGCTCTGGGGTGTGACGGTGCTGACCAGCTTGGATGAGAAGGATCTGACGGGGCTGGGTATCGAGCGGACGGTAAAAGCCCAGGTCGAGCACCTGGCGAAGATGGCCGCCTCCTCAGGCCTGGATGGCGTGATTGCTTCCGTTCAAGAAGCTGGGCTCATCAAAAAAGTCTGCGGTCCAAAGTTTCAGGTGGTGACGCCCGGTATTCGAGCGCCACACATCGGGCGCTCGCCCGCCGGTCGTGTGGCGGGCGGCTTGGCCGTCGCCTCCGATGATCAGAAGCGCGCGCAAACCCCGCAAGAGGCGGTCACCAGCGGCGCCGACTTTTTTGTGGTTGGACGTCCGATCACCGAATCACCGGATCCCGTCGCGACGGTCCGGACCATTTATCAGTCGTTGGAAAGGAAGGCATGACCCAAGACGATGTATTAAAGATGTTCAAGGAACGTGGGGCGCTCCTGCAAGGCCACTTCAAGCTCACGAGCGGCCTGCACTCGGACAGCTATCTTCAATGCGCGCTTCTGCTTCAATATGGGTGCGATGCGGATCGGCTCGGGGCGGAACTGGCCCGTACGATCAAGAAGCAGCCCATGGAGAAGCCTGTGACTGCCGTCGTGACGCCGGCGATTGGCGGAATCGTGATGGGCTATGTCCTGGCGCGGCCGCTCGGGGTTCGAGCCATTTTCGCGGAACGGGTCGACGGAAAGTTTGTGCTGCGCCGCGGGTTCGCTCTGGCTCCGGGGGAAGAAGTGATCGTCGCGGAAGACGTGATCACCACCGGAGGCTCGGTACGCGAAGTGGCGACTCTCGTGGAGAATTCAGGGGCGCATGTGGCGGCTTTTGCGGCTCTCGCTGAGCGCGGGACCACCGATACCCAGTTCCCGGCCCCCAAACATGTGTTGCTGCGTCTGCCGCTGGTGACGTATCCGCCGGATAATTGTCCGTTATGTCAACAAGGTCTCCCGCTGATCAAACCAGGAAGCCGTCCCGAACCGGCGAGGAAATCGTGATTACGTATAAAAAAG
>JBGPLV010000255.1:0-2766 GCA_041486625.1 Elusimicrobiota bacterium | reverse complement strand
GGCGATCTTCTTTTTCAAGGCCATCAATATATCGGCGGAGACATGCCCCGCCTTTCTTAAAAGATCAATTTCCCGCGGACTCTTAAGCTCAATGCGAGATGTCTCCGCCACAGCCATCGCCTAGGGTCGCCCACAGATCTGCGCCACTTCTTTGGCCACATCCTGAACCGGGAGAGACGCGTGCAAAATCTTCAAAATGCTTTTCTTCTCGAAATACTGCAGAAGCGGCTGCGTGGTCTTCTCATACACCTCAAGACGCTTGCGAATCGACGGCGGCTCGTCGTCCGTCCGGGTGATGAGTGCCGCGCCGCATTTATCGCACTTGCCTTCATGCTTGGGCGGCTGAGAGACCAGATTGTAAGTGGCGCCGCATTGGCTACATACGCGGCGCTTTCCCATCCGCTCAATCACGACTCCCACGTCAATCTTAAAGTAAAGAACCGCATCCAAAGGCGTCTTGGCTTTCTGCAGAAACACATCGAGCGCCTTGGCCTGCACGAGGCTTCGCGGATACCCGTCCAGGATAAAGCCCTTCTTGCAGTCTTTTTCCTTCAGACGCTCTGCGACGACCGCGTTCGTGAGCTTATCGGGAACGAGGAGTCCGGAATTCACAAACTGGGCCACCTGCTTGCCCATCGCGGTTTCCTTGCCGATCGCGGCCCTGAAGATGGCCCCCGTCGCGATCGCGGGGATGCCGAGCTTTTCACTGACCAAGGTCGCCTGCGTTCCCTTCCCGGCTCCAGGAGGCCCTAAAAACACAAATCGAGAATCCATCAATTACGAGCCGACGTTAAACCAGCGGCCCTTGAATCCCCCGCCGCCTTTAAAAAACCCATCATAGTGACGCATGATGAGGTGGGATTGGATTTGGCCGATGGTATCGAGGGCCACGCCTACAACGATCAAAAGAGCCGTGCCCCCGAAGAAAAACGGCGCGTTCATCATCTTCCTTAAATAGTCGGGAAGCACCGCGATTGCCGCGACAAAGAGCGCGCCCCCCAACGTGATTTTCTCCAAAATCGTCTGAATGTACTGGGCGGTCGATTCGCCGGGCCGGATGCCGGGAATAAACCCTCCCCACTTCCGCAGATTATCCGCCAGGTCGGTCGGGTTAAACTGGACGGAGTTATAAAAGTAGCAGAAAAAGATGATCAGCCCGGCGTAGAGGGCCTCATACGCCCAACTTCCACGCTGCTCAAGCTGAGCGATCTTGGACGCCCAGCCCGAATGAGGGAAAAACGCCGCGGCGGTCATCGGCACCGCCAAAAGCGACACGGCAAAGATCACCGCGATCACGCCCGATTGATCCACCTTCAGCGGCAGATACGTGCTTGCCCCACCGTACATCCGACGGCCGACCACGCGCTTGGCGTACTGCACCGGGATCTTGCGCTGGGCCGTCTCCACCCAGACCACTAGGCCCGTGACCACGATAACCAGAGCGACCAGGAACAACGCCCGGAAGAGCGTAAATTCCTCGATGCGGACCAGGCGTACCAGATCCGCAATCGCTCCCGGCATCCGGTCCACGATGCCTGAGAAAATGATGAGCGAGACGCCGTTTCCGATTCCACGCTCCGTAATCTGCTCTCCGAGCCACATGATAAAGACCGATCCTGTCGTGAGCGTTAAGACCGTCAACGCGATCCATCCGGCGGACGGATCGACGACAATGGGAGCACCGCCCGGTGCGGTCATCTTCGAAATCGTCAGCGTCAACCCGAAGGACTGAAGCCCGCCCAGAGCCAAAGTGAGGTAGCGCGTGATCTGATTCATGCGTTTGCGGCCCTGCTCCCCCTCTTTGGCCAACCGGTCCAAATAAGGGATCACATGCGCTCCCTGCAGTAAACTGATGATGATGGAGGCGTTGATGTAGGGACCCACGCCCATGGCGAAGATCGCCAGACGCCCCATTGCGCCGCCTGAAAAAATATTTAAAAACCCGAGCAGCGTGTTCTGCTGGGCGGCGAAAAAGCCTCGGAGAGCATCGGCGTTGACTCCCGGAACGGGGATCGTAGCCCCCACCCGGTAAGCAGCGATGATCGCTAGCGTGAAGAAAATCCGGCGTTTCAGCTCGGGAACTTTAAGGATGTCGCCAAACGGATTGTTGAGTTCTGCAGCCATTAGCTTTTTAAGACCTCGATCTTGCCACCGGCTTTCTCGATCTTTTCTTTGGCGGACGCCGAAAACGCATGGGCCTGGACCGTGAGTGACTTGCTCAAAGCGCCGTTCCCCAGCACTTTTACTTTATCGCGTCCTTTAAATAGCCCTGTTTCTTTGAGCGTCTCGGGTGTCACCGAAGCTTTCGATTGAAAGCTTTTTTCAAAATCACCGATGTTCACTACAGCAAATTTGTCCGCGAAAGCGGTGTGCCGGAATCCGCGCTTCGGAACGCGGCGGATGAGCGGCATCTGTCCGCCTTCAAAACCTGTCATCCCTCCGAAGCCCGACCGCGACCGTTGCCCTTTCATCCCGCGCGTGGACTGGGCCCCGTGACCGGAGCCGATGCCGCGGCCGACGATCTTGCGGCGGTGATGCGAGCCCGGCGCCGGTTTTAGTTCATCGAGCCGCATCGGAGACCACCATTTCCTTGCTGCGTAATGAATTCACTTGTTCCTTCGTCCTCAAACTCTTGAGCGCTTCCATGGTGGCATACACCACGTTGTAATGATTCGAGGATCCCAGTGACTTCGTCAATATGTCCTTGATGCCGACCGCGTCCAGCACCGCCCGAACACTCCCGCCGGCGATAACGCCTGTGCCCGG
>JBGPLV010000254.1:0-2800 GCA_041486625.1 Elusimicrobiota bacterium | reverse complement strand
CCTTTCCCTTCCCCCTTGCTGGCTCCCTTCACCAACCCCGCGATATCGACAAAACGCACCCCGGCGGGCGAGATTTTCTTGCTTGAGAATATTTCTCCGAGCTTATCGAGCCGGGGGTCCCGCACGGGGACGATGCCGACGTTGGGGTCGATGGTCGCGAAGGGAAAATTCGCGGCCAGAACCGACGCTCCGGTGAGCGCATTAAAAAGAGTGGATTTACCGACGTTAGGAAGGCCGACGATCCCGATTTCCATCCATACCTCTCATCCACTCCAATAATTTCTTCGTGAACTCCTCATCCTGAAACATCTGTACGCCATGGCCGCTTCTGCCGTTGGCCACGACCTGCGCGAGGCTCGAAGCCAGATCCGTGAGCTGGCGTACACTCGAGTAGGCGTATAAATCGCCAGGACTGGCCGCGATAAACACTGGACGCCCGCTATACACCTTGTAGGTGGCCGCAGACTGGATGCCCGCATATTCCATTCCGGGGGATAGAAGGACAAGGGCGGGCACTCTCGGATGATTGCAGGCATACACGAGCGCGACGTTGGCGCCGAGACTGGCGCCTCCCACAGCAATTTTTTTCTCCGAAAGGCCGAATCGCTTTTGGAGAACCTGAACGGCCGAAGCGAGATCGGACGGCATGGCGTCCCACGGAGATCCCGGACCCGCATTTTGCCAGTCCTGATACGTGGTGGCTTCTCCCGTAATTAAATGGCTGCTTTCGCCATGGCCCCGCGCGTCATAAATGAAAACGCCGTTTCCGTGTTTCACCAGTTTGCGCGCAAACGTTTCCCACTCCTCTTTGTTGCTCCCTAACCCATGGAGCAATATCCAGGTATAAACCCCCGGCCGGACGGACGGATGATAGAGCCCGACCAGTTTTACCCCATCGAGCGTGTTCCATGTGATTTTTTGCCAGAACCTTTGAACTCCTTCTCCCGCAAGGGGAGAGGGGTTCCCATAAAAGCCAAAAACAAGAATAGTCACATAAATAATGGGTTTCATGAATTGATCGGTATTCTATGAATTACTTGGAAGGAACAGCTACTTCTTGGTGAGAGCGCTTTGCGCGGCGCGCTGGACCAACGAGTTGGAATCTTTCGCGGCCTTGGCGAGGGTTCGGGCGGCCGAATCATCAGGCATGAGCTGTCCCAGGGCCCAGATGGCACGGATCCGGACGGCGTCCGGGACGCCGCTGGCGCGTTTCCAAAAGGATTTCTTCGTCTCAACGATCTGAATGAGGTCTGGGATCGCACGTTTTTCCCCCAGGTTCCCGAGGGCGATACACATCTCCTCTTGGACAAGCGGTGTGGCACCAGCGAGGCGCCGCGCGATCTCGAGCGTCGCCAGCTTCAGCTTAAGTTCGCCGATTAAACGGACCGCTTCGGTCTGGACTTCGGGGTCGGAATCGTCCAAAAGACTCGCCAAAAGACTCTGCACTTTGGGGTCCTTCACTTTGGCCAAGAGCTGGGCCACCTGACGCCGAACGTTGGCATCCGGATGCTGCAGGAGACTCGTTAAAGTGGGCAGGACCGAAGAATCCGCGAATTCCTCAAGGAGCGGAATCAGTTTTACGAGCGCGTCGCCGGGTGTCCCGACATTCATCTCTTTGAGAAGTGCGTCTTTGACGGCAGGGCCCATACGCCGGAGCGCCTGGACCGCCGCCTGTTTGGCGCGCAGATCGACGGAACGCTTGACGGCTTCCACGAGAGGCCCGACCGCCTCTTCCCCTAATTCGGCCAAGACCCGGTGCGCGCCATTTTGGCGGTCCTTGAGCGGGGCGTTCAAGTCGGCGCAGATGACTTCGAGGCCTCGCGTCGAAAATTCATGAAGCGCTTTGGCCGCCAACTGTTTCTTTTTATGGCCGATCGGGCTCTCCTCGCGGCTGTGGCGGCGCAGCGTACTCAGGAGCCCGGCGCTTTCCTCAAAACGCCAGTGCACCAGAAGCTCCATCGCGGCCACCTGCAGGGCATCCGCGACATGGCCGTAGACATCCGGGGCGCTTTCTGACTCCGCCATGGTGTGCAAAGACGAAACAATCTGCATAAAAGGTTTTTCTTTCCGGTTGGAGGCGAGAACCTCCTGAAATACGCGGATGGTTTTAACGGCCGTTTCCCGGACGACCGGGGCGGGGTTGTGCAGGTTATTGAGCATCTTGTCCGTAAGTTTGGCGACGGGCTCATCCAGCGCCATCGCGCAGAGGGCTTTCAAGAGTTCCGGAAAGCGCTGGCGCACGGCGGGCTCCAGCAGCGCCTCGTCGGCCTTATGGATCAGGCTTTCGACTTCGGCTAAAAGCCCGGCGTTTTCCCCCTTTTGCACGCCCGGCGGGATCTGCTCGAGCAGCCCCACATTCAGGAGCTCCTCATAGAGGGCGAACGGGACCTTCTTGCTCGCCGGAGAGTGAAGCACTTTGCCCAGGAAGCTCTTCAAACCATTCAGCTTTTCCACCACCTCAAATTCCGATGTGCTTTCCTGCTTAATCTGGTGGTACCACTTGTTCACCTCTTCGAGCGTCTCCTCCAGTTTCTCATGGGACATTTCTTGAACGACCGCTTCCTTCAAATTGGATTTCTCAACGCGCTCGGGCAGCTTGGCCTCAAAAAGCTCCCGCAGCTGAATCGGTGGAAGCCCGGAGAGGTGACTGGCCATTTTCTTCTGAACATCTTTTTTTGAAGCCTCGTCGGGAAGCTGATCCATCAGCCGATAGGATTCTTCCAGTGAACTCGCCAGGCTGGGGATGTCGGTCGACTGTTCGAGAAGCGAGAGGACCTGCTGAACCACCACCTCGCCTTTT
>JBGPLV010000253.1:0-2865 GCA_041486625.1 Elusimicrobiota bacterium | reverse complement strand
TGGAGTCTAAACCCCCTGAGAGCACGCGTCCGCTTGATGGTGTGATCGTGTTGTAGGCGCGGGCTAGGCGTGTGATGGAATCGAGCAAAATAACCACATCTTTGCCATGTTCCACACAACGTTTGGCTTTCTCGATCACCATCTCCGCCACCTGGACGTGGCGTTCGGCGGGCTCATCAAAGGTTGAAGAAACAACTTCGCCTTTGACACTCCGCTGCATATCGGTGACTTCTTCCGGGCGCTCATCGATGAGGAGCACCAAAAGAACAATCTCGGGATGATTCACCGTGATGGCGTTTGCGATCTTCTGCATGATGACTGTCTTTCCGGTCCGGGGAGCGGCGTTGATCATGGCGCGCTGGCCTTTGCCGATGGGCGCCATCAGGTCGATTACGCGAGTGGTTAAGTCGTCTTTTTTATGTTCCAGGGTAATGCGTTTTTCGGGATAAAGCGGTGTGAGGTTGTCAAAGAGAGGGCGCTCCCGAAGCATTTCCAAATCACTGCCGTTAACGGATTTAACTTGAAGTAAGGCGAAAAATCGTTCTTGTTCTTTGGGAGGCCGCACGTAGCCGGCAACGGTGTCCCCTTTGCGCAGGCCGAATTTCTTGATCTGTGAGGGTGAAATATAAATGTCATCCGGGCCCGGAAGGTAATTGTAGTTGGGGCTGCGAAGGAAGCCGAAGCCGTCAGGCAGGATCTCCAAGACCCCTTCATCGTAGATCATGCCGCTTTCTTTGGCCTGACCCTCTAAAATTTTGGCGATGAGCTCCTGTTTGCGCAGGCCCACAGGGGTTTCCAGTTTCAAATCGCGCCCAATTTTTTGAAGCTCAGCAATCGTGAGCTTCGAAAGAACTGTCAGATCCATCTTGGGATCATTGGGATTGGGGCGACGCGGCTCTTCGGTCGGTTGACCGTTGGCCGGTTTGGGTGCTGGAGATGGAGTTTCTTGATTCAAATTACTTTTGGGATTCGCTTCTTAGGAAAACGCGGTAAGAAGTCCTAACTGGAATGATTATACCTGGAGCAAGTCCGTTGTCAAGATCTTTTTCCGGACCTCTTGCTCCAGTGCGGAACGGGTGCCGGTATTGCGGAGCACTATATCGGCTCGGCGACATTTGGCGGCCAGCGGCATCTGGGCGGCAAGGCGCTGTAGGGCGTCTCGGCGACTTAAGCCGCTCCTGCGGCGCAGGCGTTCAATCTGGCTATCTTTGGAAGCATAGACAACCACCACGGCATCCACCCACTTTTCGTATCCGGCCTCATAGAGCAAAGGAATGTCCAGAGCGACAAGCCCTGTTTTTCCGCGGACAAAACGCCTGAGGCCTTGAAAAACGCAGGGATGAACAATCTTCTCCAACTGCCTTCGCTTCTTGGGATCGGCAAAGACGACCTTGCCGAGCCGGTGGCGGTCGATTTCGCGGTTGGAGGCCAGGATGTCTTTCCCAAAATAGCGGAGGATCGCACCATACGCCGGCTTACCGCGGCGGATGCAGGCGTGGGCGAGGCCATCCGCGCCGATGGTCGGAATTCCGGCATTGGCCAAAACACGCATCACCGTTGTTTTTCCCGAGGCGATGCCTCCCGTTACGCCCAGAACGATTCTATTTTTCACTTTTGACATTGGGGGCAGAAAACGCTGCCGCGGCCTCCCACACGAGTGGAACGGAGAGGTTTACGGCAGTGCGGGCAGGGTTTTCCTCCTTTCTGGTATACGGCGTGGAGGGTCTGGGCGGAACCTTCTTCGCCATTAGCATCGCGATAATTACGGCTTGAAGAACCCCGGTAGGAGATCGCGGTTTGAAGCGTTTCCTGGAGCGCCTCGTAAAGCCGCGATGCTTCGATCTTGGTCACGCGATATCCGGGACGCGTGGGGCGTATCGCGGCCTTAAAAAGCGCTTCCTGGGCATAAATATTTCCCACTCCGGCAATCAGACGCTGATCCATCAAAAGCGGCTGGATACGCGTGGTCTTTCCCTTAATAAGCTTAATAAAGTGGTCTAGTTTCAAATCATTTAAAGCGTCTGGACCTGGAAGTGTCTCGGAGTGCCAGGCCTGCCCCGGCGCCAGAAGCCAAGCTTCGGCGAAACGACGCTGATCGTAGAGCCCCAGTCGTTTCCCGCTCGCGAAATGAATGAGCATGCGGGGTTTCTCGTTGTGCGTGGCAGAACTGACAATCAGCTGCCCCGTCATGCGCATATGGAATCCCGCACGCCAACCATTCTCAAGGTTCGCAAAGAGGTATTTCCCCTGCCTCCCAAAACTCTGCCAGCTTTGGCCCGCTAGGATGGTATTCCACTGAAAGGCTTCCTTTTTCGTCATCAAACGGTTATCCAAGACGTCTACGCTGACCGCTCGATCCCCTGTGAGTGCAATCTCAAGATCACGTCGGATGGTCTCGACCTCAGGAAGTTCCGGCATTAATGCTTTGTTCTCGCATAGCGGTCCATAATTCTTTTTTCTTCCGGAGTGAGGCTCTCGACGCCTTCTTTAAGGACCTTATCGAGGATGTCGTCTACGCGGTCCACCAGCTCGTCGGTGACCTCGTGCAATTCTACGGTTGGCTTCGGGCGCTTGACGGATCGGAACCAACTATGTAATTGAATCGCCAGGTCGCCTGAAAACCGCAAATAGATGTAGCCGGTCAGCATACCGCCCAAATGGGCGAAGCGCGAGATCCCCATGCCGCCGCCTTCCAATCCCGCAAAGAACTCGATAAAGGCAAAAAGAACGGCCGCCTGCCAGACCTTCATCGGGATCAAAAAATACAGATACATGACGGCATTCGGGAACAGCATCGCAAAGGCCACGATCAGCCCAAAAACCGATCCGGATGCACCGATGGTGGGTGCCGTTGAATGGGGCGAC
>JBGPLV010000252.1:0-2878 GCA_041486625.1 Elusimicrobiota bacterium | reverse complement strand
CCGAAAAGGCACCTCATCGCGGAATTGAAGCCCCATCATGACCATCCGGGCGACCCAGAGATACAAGATCTCATGGCCGGTCACGAGCACGGAGGTGGGGTAAAACGTTTTGAGATCTTCGGTCTGATCCGGCCAGCCGAACACCGACAAAGGCCAGAGGCCGGATGAGAACCACGTGTCCAGAACATCCGGGTCCTGAACAAGATCGCCGCCCCCGCATTTCGTGCACTTGTTGGGCGGTTCTTCCGAAGCGATCGGTGGGCATTTCTTGGAGGAACAGTAGTAAACCGGGATACGGTGGCCCCACCAGATCTGTCGAGAGATGCACCAGTCTCGGATGTTGTCCAACCAGTTGAGATAAGGCTTCTCCCAGGACGAGGGGAAAATTTTGACCTTGCCATCCCGCGTGGCCTGGGCGGCGCGAGTGGCGAGATTTTTCATGTTCATAAACCACTGTTCCGACACCAGCGGTTCGATGAGGGTCCCGCAGCGGTAGCAAACAGCCGCCGATAGGCGGTAGTCCTCCGTCTTGACCAAAAATCCTTGGGCTTCCAGATTTTCGACCACGCGCTTGCGTGCTTCAAAACGGTCCAGTCCCGCGTAGGCGCCCGCTTTGTCGGTCATCTCTCCCTCAAAGTTGATGACCACGACGTGCGGCAGTTTATGCCGTTCCCCGATTTCGAAGTCGGTGGGATCGTGAGCCGGAGTAACCTTAACCGCTCCGGTTCCAAACGCCGCGTCTACCGCTTCATCAGCGATCACGGGGATCTCCCGGTCCATGAGCGGTAGTTTCAGCTTCTTCCCTATATAAGCTTTATAGCGGGGATCCTTTGGATTGACAGCCACGGCTGTGTCCCCTAGCATGGTCTCCGGCCGGGTGGTGGCCACCACGATGAAAGCCTCACCCCTCGCTTCGCTCGCCCCTCTCCCTGAGGGAGAGGGCTTCGGGTGAGGCGCCAATGGGTACCGGATAAACCACAGCTTCCCGGCACACTCTTCATGCTCCACCTCAATGTCCGAGAGCGCGGTGTTGTCTCGTGGGCACCAGTTGACCATGCGGGGGCCGCGGTAGATCAGACCCTTCTGGAAGAGTTTGACGAAGGCGTGGCGAACCGCCCGGGAGCAGGTTTCGTCCATCGTAAAACGCGTGCGCGACCAATCGCAGCTGGCACCCAGGCGGCGAAGCTGCATCAGAATCGTATCTCCGGACTCCTTTCGCCATTGCCACATGCGTTCGAGGAACTTTTCCCGACCCAGGTCATGGCGGGTCTTTTTCTCAGAACGCAGCAATTTTTCAACCATATTTTGAGTAGCTATCCCGCCATGGTCGGTGCCCGGCACCCAGACTGTGTTATCTCCCTGCATGCGGTGCCAGCGGATGAGGATGTCCTGAAGCGTATTATTGAGCGCATGGCCCATATGGAGGCTTCCCGTGACGTTCGGAGGAGGGATCACGATCGCATAGGGGGTTTCGCCTTGCGAAAGGGGCTTAAAATAGCCTTTTTGCTCCCATTGCGTATACCACGGGGCTTCAGTAGGTTCTGGGTTGTAAGTTTTATCCAATTCCACGAATGTGCCATTCAATCAAAATGGGCCTTTATTATCAATGAATTCGTGCTATTATTTCCCCTTGACTCTCTACAAGGCTGTTGGTATATATGTAACGGGTTTGAAGAAAACGATATGACTCCTTCAGAGAAATTGAAGAAAAATCTGGGCCGCCGCTTCACGGTGATGCTCATTCCCCACAGCGAATCCCGGCCGATTCGGCTGAATTTTTCAGTCGCGTTTCTCGCGTTATTGGCGGTCGGCTGGACCGGCTTAACAGTGTGGTCCGGTTTTATCGCCAGCCGCCACGTCGATTATTGGCGCGCGAAGACCAATGAAAGCGTCTTGCGCGCGAAGATGTGGTATTTCACGCAGGAGATGAATCAGTCCCGTGAATATCTGGACCGTGTGAAGGAAACGGAAATCGCCCTGCAGAATCTTCTGCAAATGAAGACGCGCAAGGCCATTGTCGAGTCCGACAAAGCGATGGGCGGACCGACGGTGATGGATCGCCGGGCCCTCCTCGACATGCTGACCGGGCGCCGAGTCTCTCTGCGGGTGGAAGACATGCAGAGCCAATTGGCGGATGTGAAGCAGACCGGCAACGCGGTCATTTCCAATTTCTCAGAAATCTCCAACTACATCAAAGACCAGCGCGAACTCTTTCGGTCCTCGCCGCTGGGATGGCCCGTGCCGGGCCGCGTGACTTCCGGCTATGGCCAACGCCGCGACCCGTTTGAACAGGCGGAAGGCGAATTTCATCACGGGTTAGACATAGCCAACTCCTTGGGCACGCCGGTCAAATCGACGGCGGACGGCATCGTGCAGCTGGCTTCCTGGCAGGGCGGTTATGGACGCTTGGTGGTGATCGAGCATGGTCGCGGCTTTAAGACGTATTACGGACATAATTCCAAGCTCCTCGTGAAACCTGGGGATCGCGTAAAACGCGGGGATGTCATCGCGCTCATGGGAACGTCCGGCCATAGTACGGGGTATCATGTCCATTACGAAATTTGGCAAAATGGCCGTGTCGTGAATCCCATGAAATTCGTGAAGGCTCAGGAGGACTAGTCGCCATGTTTGGAAATAATAACGGTCAAGACAAAACGGAAACCCATCTGGAGACAATCATCGGCGCCGAGTCTTCCTTTCAAGGTACGCTGCGCTCCAAGGGATCTGTGCGGATTGACGGAAAAATCGAGGGTGGCGTGTCGGCGGAAGGCGTTATCATCGGAGAGCGGGGAGAAGTTCAAGGCGACATCTCCGCGCGCACCGTTATCGTCGGCGGCAAGGTGACGGGCAATATTCACGCCACCGAGTCGCTTGAGCT
>JBGPLV010000251.1:0-2921 GCA_041486625.1 Elusimicrobiota bacterium | reverse complement strand
CGAAGATGCGCCAGGTTCACGGGACTTTTCAAACTGCCGATCCGAAAACGCTCGGGATGCTGAATCAGGAAGGGTGTGACATGCTCCCGTTCAGAAGGCAGCCGGGCTTCCTGCCAGGCCGACTGCAGGGCCGACCATTTAAAAACTTCCGCGTCTAACCCGTCAGGATAGGTCGGGTCCAAGGCGTTGCTGGCATAGTCAAAGTTTCCCTGGATATAAAACGATATCAATTGATCAATAAGAATTGGATCGGTCAACGGACAATCCCCTGTCAGTCGCACAATATGATCCGGATTCCATGGTTTGGCTCCTTTATAGAATCGGTCGAGGACATCGGTTAAGGATCCGCGAAAACAGGCGATGCTATGACTCCGGCAAAGCGCCTCAATGGCTTCATCCTCTTTATCCTGACTGGTGACGACCAGAAGGCGGTCCAACTGACGGATTCGTTGGAGCCTTTCCATTTGTCTCCAGAGCATGGGCTCACCGGCTAACGGCTTCATCACTTTTCCGGGGAGCCGGCTCGAGGAGAGTCGCGCTTGGAGGATCGCTAAGATCATGCGTGCAACTTCCAGAGGGACGGGTTAATAACCGATTCATTGGCCACAGCAAAATGCGAGAAATCAACTTGTTTGGATTCAAGCGCGGACAGGGAGTTCAAAATCTCCCGCAGCTCCTGTGCCGAACAGACGCCCACCAGGACCGTGCCGACGTGCGGCTGATTAACAGCGAATAATAAGGCCGCCTGAACGGGCGTGAGGTCATATTCCTTAAGGGAATGACGATAGTGTTCCAGATGCGCGCGTATCGAGGAGAAATACGAGTTAATGCTCGCGGGGTCCATTAAAAGAAGACCCTGCAGAAAAACAGAGCGGGCATGAATTTCTACAGACTGTCCCTTCAAACGGTCCAAGTGGCCGCTGTCGATCAGCCGTTGGTCCAGGACGTTTAAGGGAAGCTGGACGATTTCCGGAGTCATTAATTTGACCGCTTCATCAATTTGTCTGCCGTTATAGACTGACACGCCGATCTTTTGAACCACTCCTTGAGTGACTAGAGATTGCAGTGTCTCCACCAGATGTTCGCTGCCCGGCTTGAGAAGATCTTCCGCGTGGTGCACTAAAAGGCCGTAGACGGAAGTTTGGTGCAGGTTCTCAAGGGAACGAAGAAACGTCTCCTTCACGTGATCGGCGTCCGCCTTGCCGATCCGCTCGGCCCGTATCGGCGACGTTTTGGTGACGATCCGAAATCGATGTTTGGCGGGCAGGACACGTCCGAGTATGGATTCGCTGTCTCCGTAGGCAGGAGCGCAATCGAGAACGCTGATGCCAGCTTCGGACGCTGCCTCTAAAATGCGCGCTACTTCTTCGATCGAGGGTTTCCCCTTGTCATTGGAAACTCCGTAATCAGATCCGAATTGGACGGTGCCCAGCCCGAGCTTGCCTGGGGTCATGAAACCGCGGACGGGACGGGGGCGGGCAGAGGCAAGTGAAGTTCCCGCGCGATATCTTCCACCATCGCCGAAAGCTCCTGATCTTTAAGCCAATGGGGGTTGGCGTCGCTGGTGTAGCGGAATCCTTCGGCCGGCTTTCGTCCGCCTTTCCAGTTTTCCCAGTTCCACCAGTGAAACTCCGGTTCGATAATAAAAAGGTCATCGAATTCTCGGGTATGGCGTGCTTCGTCTTCCGTCAAAAGAACCTCGTGAATTTTTTCGCCGGGCCGAATGCCTGTTTCTTCGAGCCGGCAGTCCGGGCCGATCACTCGCGCCAGATCCGTGATGCGTGTGCTGGGGATTTTGGGGACGAACACTTCCCCCCCATGCATCTGTTCGGCGGCTTTAACGACTAAACGCACACCCTGATCCAATGTAATCCAGAAACGGGTCATGCGTTTATCGGTGACGCTCAAGGTGCCTGCCTTACGCTGCTGTAGGTAGAGCGGGATCACGCTGCCGCGGCTTCCGACGACATTGCCGTAGCGGACACAGGAAAACCGCACCTTGCGCTGACCCGAGTAGGAGTTGGCGGCGATAAAGAGGCGTTCCATACAGAGCTTGGTCGCGCCGTAGAGGTTGGTGGGGTTGACGGCTTTGTCCGTGCTCAGCGCGATCGTGTGGGAAATGTTGTGTTCAATGGCCGCGTCAATAAGGTTTTGCGCGCCGAGAATGTTGGTCTTGATCGCCTCAAAAGGGTTGTATTCGCAAACCGGCACTTGTTTGAGGGCCGCCGCGTGAATCACCATGGTGGCGCCGTCTAAAGCCCGATGCACCCGGTCTTTGTCGCGGATGTCCCCGATGAAAAACCGCAGGTTCGGATAATCAAACTGTTTTTGCATCTCATATTGCTTCAATTCGTCTCGGCTGAAAATGCGAATGGCTTTGGGTTTGTACTCGCGGGCCAACGTCTCTACGAATTTCTTACCGAAAGAACCCGTACCGCCCGTAAGGACAATAATCTGTTCAGACCAGTTCATCGATATCTCCTTTTTTCGATCGTTCGTGCTCTTCCAAAATGGCCTCCAGCATGGAAATGCCTTCCGCGGGACCGTGCCCATCCATCCCGCAGTGCAGAACGACTTCGTCCGGCTCGCGCGTCACCGCGCCGCCGGGTTCGGCTAGCCGGTATTGGATCTTGTCGCCTTTGCGATGAAAAATGAAGGCCAAGAGATCCGTCACGTCGCCGCCGCCGTGGATCATGAATTTGCGATGCCCCTTGGCGATTTCTCGATCGATGAGCCGCTCCATGAGGGTGGTGTACGTCTTATAGGTCCGTATGGTTCGCAAAAGGTAATGGTAGGAGCGGGCATATTTCTCGGCGAGGCCTTTGGGGGTGAGCAGGTATTTCATCTTGCGCCGGTCGAGGTTGACGATCTTAATTGATCCGGTGGTGACGAGGCGCCGCAGCACGAGGTTCACCATTCCT
>JBGPLV010000250.1:0-2990 GCA_041486625.1 Elusimicrobiota bacterium | reverse complement strand
TGGGCTTCCGAAGCTTGGGCTTTTTCGTCCAAGGCAAGATGAGTGATCGTTTTAACTAAAGCGTCAAGACCTTCCCCAGTTTTAGCGGAGACGCAAACGGTAGTTCCCTCTCCCCTTCGCGGGAGAGGGCGCAGGGTGAGGGGGACTGCTCTCACAGCAATATTTCCCCCCTCATCCTCACCTTCTCCCACCCTGCAGGGGGAGAAGGAGTAATTGGGAGCCGGCAAATCGCATTTGTTCATGACCCATACATGCGGTGTACCGAAACACGCATTCATGACTTCATAGTCCTCATGAATCAAAGGCTCTGATCCGTCAAAAATAGCTAATGTGAGATCCGCTTGCCCTAATGCTTTTCGAGTTCGCTCAATACCCAGCCGCTCAACCGTATTTTTTGCTTCGCGCAAGCCCGCTGTGTCGGTCAAAACCACCGGAATGCCGTTTAAGTTGACGCTTTCTTCCAAAGTATCGCGTGTGGTCCCAGGGATCGGCGTCACGATCGCACGCTCTTCCTTTAATAAAGCGTTCAAAAGACTGGATTTCCCGACGTTGGGCCGGCCCAAAATCGCTACGTGGAAACCTTCGCGCAGGATCTTGCTCACCCCGGCGGATTGGAGGACAGACTCGATGTCTTTCTGAACCGCGCGACAGGTTTCGGTTAAGTGCGCTCGTGATAAAAAATCGTGATCTTCATCGGAGTGGTCGAGCCCCACTTCCACATGCGCCAGAAGGGGCAGAAGCCGGTCGCGGAGGCCGCGCACTTTTTGCGCGAGGTGCCCCTGCATCTGGGCGAGCGCCGCCGCCTGTGCTTTGTCGGTCTTGGCGCGGATGAGGTCCGCCACCGCCTCGGCCTGCGTGAGATCCATTTTGCCGTTCAGAAACGCCCGCTCGGTAAATTCTCCCGGTCCGGCCAAGCGCGCGCCTTTTTGCAGGCAGAGATTCAGGATTTTCTGCAGCGTGAAGGGGCTTCCATGCGCCGAGATCTCCACCACATCCTCTCCGGTGTAGCTGTGGGGCGCGCGAAAGAGCGTGACGACGACTTGATCGATCACGGTGTCGACCTGAATCGTGCCAAAGTGGCAGGTGTGCGAGGGGATTTCGGTAAGGTCTTTGAGCTTAGGACTACGGAAAATCTGATTCACCAATGGAATGGCTTTGGTTCCGCTAACCCGGATGACGCCTAGGCCTCCTTCCCCGAGAGGGGTGGCGATGGCGGCAATCGTATCTTCAGGAGAAATCATTATTTCACGATGGTCGTTTCGATCACGCGCGACGAATCTTGATTGAAACGTTGAAAACCCCACTGAACCCCCATGGTCATGAGATTATTGGTCAGCCAGTAAAGGACAAGCCCCGACGGGAAGCCGTAAAACATAAAGGTAAACATGATCGGCATCATCGTCATCATTTGCTTTTGGGTAGGATCGCTCGCGGCTCCGGCCATGCGCTGCTGGAAAAACATCGCTCCGCCCATGATGAGCGGCAGGGCGTGCAGCGGGAACCCCGCCAGATGGACGAGCACATCCGGCGCCGAAAGATCATGAATCCAACCGATAAAAGGAGCGCCGCGCAGCTCATACGCATTCCGGAGCGTGGTAAAAAGCGCCCAGAAGATCGGAAGCTGCAGCAGCATCGGGAGACACCCGCCGAAGGGATTGGTCCCGCTGCTTTTGTAGAGGTTCATCATCTCGATGTTTAAGCGCTTGGGGTCACTCTTAAAACGCGCCTGGAGCTCGGCGATCTTGGGTTGAAGTTTCTTCATCGCCATCGTCGCTTTGAAACTCTTGATGGTCAGAGGGAACATCAACAGTTGAAGCCCTATCGTTAAGAGAATAATGGCCAAGCCATAGTTGCCCGTCAGGGATTTGAGGCGGTTCAAGACGCTTAGGATCAGTCGTCCAAGTCCGGTGAAGGTGCCGAAATCGACGCTTTCTTCCAGGCCCCGATCGTATTTCTTGAGCGCGGTGTAGCCCTTGGGACCCGCGTACAGCTCATATTCCAGAACGACTTCGCTATGGGGCGGGATTTTTGTCGTTTCCAGAAGGCGCAGTCGCGTCTCGGCTTTTGTGCCCTCCAAGGAGAGCTCGATGGGGTGCGCGATCTTTGGGATAAAGGCCACCAGGTAGTAGCGGTTATCCACCCCGGCCCATCGACCAAACTCGGGATGTTCCGCCGGCTTAATGACATGCACTTTCAATTTGCCGAGGGTGAGCGCGCGAATCAGTCCAGCATTTTCCTTAAGTTCAGAAGTGGCGGTTCCAAGCCCCGGGCCCCAGCCCCAAACCCATTTGGAAAGCTCGATCGACTGGGATGTCGGGTTCTGGAACCGGTAGGAGAGTTGATGCAGGTGACCGGATGGAATGAGCGTCAAGGTTTTGGTCACCCGTAGGCCGCTGGCGAGCGTGGTTTCCATAATGGCTTGCCGATCGCGCGCGGTAATTTTAAAGGTGGCCTCCGGAAACGAAGCGAGCGGCAAAAGATCGGCCTCCGGGTTCAGGACAAGGTCTACCTCTTGGCCCTTTAGTTTTAAACGCCAATTCTTAACCGCGCCGCCTTTAGGCGAAAGAACGATTTCGTTGTTTTCATCGCGCAGAATCGTTTCCGTTAGGACGATGGGTTCGCCCATCTCGGCATGCGCCGATTTGAGTTCCGCCGGAACTGAGGCGGGCGATCCCGTGGCTTCACTCTCTGTCGAGTGGGGAGGAACAGGCACAGGAGGAGGGGTAAAGCGCGGGACGACGAAAACCGACCATAATAAAAGGAAAGATACAATCAGACCCATCGCCAACAAAAAATTCTTTTGTTCCATTAAATTCTCCTTAATGCAAAACGGGGTCGTACCCGCCGGGGTGCCACGGGTGGCATTTGAGCACGCGCAGGGTTCCCAGCGAAAGGCCCTTGAAAAAGCCCTTGGTTTTCAAAGCTTCTTTGGTGTATTCCGAACAGCTCGGAGTGAACCGACAGCGGCGTGCGAAGCCGCCCGTGGTTAT
>JBGPLV010000249.1:0-3005 GCA_041486625.1 Elusimicrobiota bacterium | reverse complement strand
GGTTCCGCCCTGTCCTCCACAAACCAATCATTAACAAATATGCCGGGGAATATAAGTGCGACCCCCTGTGGGTTATGGCCATCATTAAAGTGGAATCGGGATTTTTGCCTCGGGCGCAATCGCCGCGGGGAGCTGTTGGATTAATGCAGCTTTTGCCCTCGACGGCCCGGGACATCGCGCCAGAGGTGGGCCTGCAAATTCAGAATGACGATGATCTGAAAAATCCGGACACGAATTTGCACCTGGGTGTTTATTACCTTTCCAAACTGGCGCAGATGTTTCCGGACGACGACGTGGCGGTGCTCTCCGCCTACAACGCGGGGCCCGGTATTACGAGCGACTGGCGGAGGGGAAAACCAGTCCTGGAAACAAACGATATCGTCTATCCGGAAACACGGCGATTTGTGAAAAACGTGGAACGTACGTACGGGTATCTGAAAATGGTGCAGGGGTGGAAATACCTCTTTGGGATCGCGCATGCTAAATAAGGACGATGTAAGTCAACGGCCTTCTCCCCTTGCGGGAGAAGGTACGGATGAGGGGACAGTCTCCGGCATGACCCCCTCACCCCCTCCCTCTCCCACGTCGGGGAGAGGGAGTTCTCGTACCCCTCTGATGCAGCAATACCACGATCTCAAATCTCGTTATCCGCAGGACATTCTTCTTTTCAGGCTGGGGGATTTCTATGAGATGTTTGACGACGATGCGCGCCGAGCAGCCCCCATTTTGGAAGTGGCGCTGACACACCGGCAGGAGGTTCCCATGTGCGGAGTCCCTGCCCATTCCGTTGAACCCTATATTGCCAAACTCCTCAAAGCAGGCCTGCGCGCCGCCATCGCGGATCAGCTCGAGGATCCGGCACTTGCTAAGGGCCTCGTCAAACGAAATGTGGTTCGCGTCATGACCGCGGGCACGCTCCAAGAAGAAACGCTTTTACCTTCCAAACGCTGCAACTTTTTGCTGGCCCTCACGTCCGACGCGGACGGCATGGGACTGGCGGCCATCGAATGTTCCACAGGGGAATTCATCGCTACGGAGCTTAAGGGACCCACGGCCAGAACAAAGGTTTGGGACGAACTGACAAGGCTTGGGCCATCGGAAGTGATTCTATCGGCCGCCTCGGAAAGTGATCCCTGGCGCGAATGGTTGAAAAGCCAGGGAACAGCCGTCGCCGAACTCCCTGCCACCGACTTTTCGGTCCCGATGGCAGAAGAACGACTGAAGAAACTTTTCGGAGCGGGTTCGTTGCGCGGGTACGGCCTCGAGAATAAATCGCTCGCGCTTGCCGCCGCGGGCGCTGTGGCGCGCTACCTGGAAAATACACAATGCGGACGCCCGACTCCCGTACGCCCCTTGCGCACCTACGAATTGAACGACACCCTGCAGATGGACGCGAGCACCTTGGATCATCTGGATCTTTTACCGCAGGGAGGGTCGTACTCGGGCAAGGCGAAAAGTTTGCTGGAGGTCATCGACCAAACACTAACTCCGATGGGCGGCAGGCTTCTCCGGCGGTGGCTGGTCGCTCCGCTCCGAAACGTCGCGGCCATACGAGAGCGCCAGGACAAAGTGGAATTTTTCGTCGAAGGAAAAGAAGGCCGCCGGAATCTGCGCGCCACGCTGCAGGGGTGGCCGGATCTAGAACGGATTGTAACGCGCCTGGCCTCAGGCTCGGCAGGTCCGCGTGATTTGGCGGCGCTTGGGAACGGTCTCCGGCGCCTTCCGAAAATAAAATCTATTCTAAAAACGTCATTCCCCGCGGGTTCTGGCGGGGAATCCATGAATGCTTTTCGAAATAATGATGGATCCCCGACTGAGACACTCGGGGATGACAGCTATTTTTCGAATTTTCCTGAAGAGCCGGCACTAGCTGATCTGCTGGAGCGCGCGATTGTTGACGCTCCTCCGATGACGCTCAAGGACGGAGGGGTGATTCGCGAAGGCTATGATCCGGAGCTCGATGAAGTTCGTTCCTGGATTCATGACGGGAAAAACCGCCTGCTTGCGCTGGAAAAACAGGAGCGCGAACAGACGAACATACCCTCACTCAAAGTCGGGTTCAACAATGTGTTCGGCTACTTCATCGAGGTCACCAAGACCCATCTCTCCAAAGTGCCCATGCATTACATTCGCAAGCAGACGACCGCCAACGGCGAACGCTACATCACACCGGAACTCAAGGATTTTGAGACACGCATTCTCGGCGCGGAGGAGCGCGCGCTGAGGATTGAGAGCGCCCTGGTCCAGGCGCTCCGCGAGGAAATACTCAAGAATTCCGAAAAGCTCCAGCGCGTCTCGCAGACGCTGGCCGAGCTCGACGTCCATGTGAGCCTGGCGGAGATCGCCGAGCGCCGCCGCTACGTCAAACCCACGGTGGATGACTCCGACATCCTCTGGATCCGCGAGGGACGTCATCCGGTCCTGGAAGAGGTTCTGCCTTCAGGAACCTTGGTGCCCAACGATGTTGAACTCAACGGGTCCGACCACGCTGTTGTCATTTTGACCGGGCCCAACATGTCCGGCAAATCGACCTATCTCCGACAGACGGCCTTGATCGCGATTCTGGCTCAGATGGGTTCCTATGTTCCGGCAGAGGAAGCCTGCATCGGTGCGCTCGATCAACTCTTTACCCGCATCGGAGCGTCCGACAGGCTGACGGAAGGCGAGTCCACTTTTATGGTGGAGATGGTCGAGACCGCGCGGATTCTCAACCACGCGACAAAGCGAAGCCTGGTGATCCTGGATGAGGTCGGACGCGGGACATCGACTTATGACGGCATATCGATCGCGTGGGCCTGTCTGGAGTATCTGCACAAGCAGGGTCCCAAGGTCCTTTTTGCCACTCACTATTTTGAGATCACGCAGCTCGCCCAAAACCTCCCCGGAGTGCACAACGCGCATGTCACGGCACGCGACTGGGGAGACCACGTCGTTTTTCTGCACAAGGTCGAGCCGGGCCCGGCGGACCGTTCCTTCGGGATTCACGTGGCCAAATTGGCCGGCGT
>JBGPLV010000248.1:0-3023 GCA_041486625.1 Elusimicrobiota bacterium | reverse complement strand
GCGATGAGACCAAAACGAGACACCCGACCATAGGTGGGTTTTAAACCTAGAATGCCGCAGAGTGCGGCGGGCTGTCTGATTGAGCCTCCGGTGTCGGAGCCCAAAGCCAAAGGTGCCATGCGGGACGCCACGGCCGCGGCGCTTCCGCCCGAGGAACCTCCGGGGATTCGCTCAGTGTCCCAGGGGTTTCTTGTCGTATGAAAAGCAGAGTTCTCGGTGGAAGAGCCCATCGCGAACTCATCCAGATTGGTTCGGCCGAGGAATATCGCTCCTGCCGCGCGCAATTTGCGGATGATGGTGGCGTCATAGGTGGCGACAAATCCTTCCAGGATTTTGGATGAGCAGGTACAGCGCTCGCCCTTGATGAGCATATTGTCCTTGATGGCAATAGGCACACCGGCCAACGGCCCAATGGTCTCCCCCTTAGCGATCCGCGCGTCGATGTCTTTCGCTTGCTTGAGCGCCCGCTCCGTGAAGACCTCGTTGAAGGCCTTGATCTTTGGGTCTAGAGTTCTAATCCGGTCGAGATAGGCGGTCGTAATCGCTTCCGCTTTCATTCCCTTGGCGCGGATTTTGGCGGCGATTTCGGTGGCGGTCAGAGAAACGAAGCTCATTCAATGACTTTCTTTACTTTGAAGAGCGGGCCTTCGCGTTCGGGGGCGTTCGCGAGGATTTCTTCCGGAGACCCCAACGTTGCGGAAGTGCTGGGCTCGACCTTGTCTTCGCGCCAGACATTGGAAAGCGGAAGCACATGCGATGTGGGGGGAACGTTGTCGGTGTTCAGCGCCCGCATCTTCTCGATGTATGTCAAGATAGAACCCAACTGGGCGGTATAGCGTTCTTTTTCCTCTTCCGTCAAGGAAAGCCGCGCCAGCCGAGCGACGTGCTCAACATCCTTCTTCGAGATCGCCATGACGGCTATTTTAACTTAATGATTGATGAGTTGCAGGCAGGGGGTCTGGCAAAGGGCAGCGCCTCGGCTGCAGGTTTGCCGGATATCCTGAGTCTCTACGGTGAAGGTCAGCTTATGTGTGCGGGGCGCTTCGCAGAGGGGTTGAATGGATGCCGCCGCGGTGTCGCACGTGCAGAGGATATGCGCCAGGATGCCGTCTCCGTTTGGATGATCGTCCACATACGTCCAGAGGGCCTTGTGCTGCTTGTTTTCAATAAGCTTAATAGGCCGGCACTGCAGAAGATGGGTGGACGTGAGTGTATATCGGCATTCCGCTGACCCGATGTCAGTCATCAAAAAAGCAAGCACAGGGACGAAGAGAGCCAAGCCACCTACTGAAAACCTGAATTTCATCTCTCCTCGTATAACGCAGGTCGCTGGCGGCGTCAATTCCTAATTTCGGGGAACCTTTCCGGTTAGCCCTTGTTTCATAACGCACCATGAAAGCGACTCGTTTTATCCAGGTCCAACGGCTTAATCATGCGGTTCTGTACGTTTCTGATCTTGAGCGTGCGGCTACTTTCTATGAGCGGGTTTTTGGCTTTGAGCGGATCGCCCAAGAGGGACCGATGGTGTTCCTGAGAGCCAAGGGATCTGATAACCATCATGACCTGGGACTTCTCAGCCTGGGGCCTCAGGCTGGACCGGCTCCCGAAGGTTCCACCGGGCTCTACCATCTGGCCTGGCAGGTGGGGACCATCCAGGAACTGGCGGCGGCGCGGGAAATTCTCATCCGGGAAAACGCCCTGGGGGGCGAGAGCGACCACGGAGCCACTAAATCCCTCTATGGAAACGATCCGGACGGCAACGAGTTTGAAATTATGGTGCTTCTGCCCCGCGACAAATGGGGTCCCTACGAACACCAAGCCCCGGTCCGCCCCCTCCGCTGGGACAAAGAGCTTCAGCGCAAACCCTAATTAATCGAATTCAGGAATGTTCAAGCAGGTCTATGGTTCTACGGGCGCGCGCCCAGGAACGGCGCAGCAGGTAGTATTCATTGAAAGGACGGTCATCGGTGATCATCGGATGAGGGGTTTTGCCCAGGATTTGGTCCAAGAAGAGCTCTTGCGTCAAGATTCGGCGGGCAACAGTGCGAAGATCGTCTTCTTCCCACTCCATGAGGTCTCTTTTCGCGGATTCAGGCAGCCTGGCTACGAATTGACCTACGCTGGGGGCCTTAAGAGGCTCCATGGAGGCAAGAAAATGCAGTCCTTCGTTCGCAAGCGAGCGATAGACCCTTACATACGGAAAGGATGCTACCAGTGAACGACTAATGGCTTGCGCTTCGGGTCCTTCACCGCCCGGAAACCACTGCTGCAGAATACCGCCGGGCGCCAAACGCTTTTTTAACAAGGTATAGAATTCCGTGGAATATAGAAGGCTGGATCCCGCCGCTTCCACCGGAGGCGGCGGGTCGATGGTCACCACATCGAATGTCTCGGAGGTCCGTTTTAGAAACCGTCGGCCGTCATCGATCACGACCTGGCCGAGTGGGTTACGCAGGACCTGGTCGGCATCGGCGTGATAATACCCGAAAGCCGTCTTCACACTAGGTACAAGCTCGACCGCGGTCGTTTTTATTACCCAGCTCAACAGCGAGCGGTACGTTGTTCCCATGCCGAAACAGATCGTCAGCGCCGAATGGGGCGGCGCGGCGTGAAAACTGAGTGGGAGGTGCGCCATCGCTTTGGTAATGGTCGACAGGGTGGTGATTCCTTGCCCGTTAACATAAAGGTGTTTATCCATGCCGGTCCCCGCGGAGATCACGGTGGCGGTATGGTCCCGGCGCACGATGCCTCCGGGGTATTTTTCCTCGTGACTGATGTTCAGCCACAGCCCACCTATGAACAAGGCGGCGGTGGCCCAACCCGCGGTGGCGCGTGCGGGTCCGGGCAGCCGCTTGGCGTAGACCGCAAACAGGAGCACATACGGGATCGTCAAGAGGATGAGCGATCCTTTGACGCCCCATTGCGGCAAGAGGACGTAAGAGGCGAAAAGGGGCCCGATCACGCATCCCACGACGTTGATCGCGTAGGCGCGGCCGGCATGATCAGGGTCGCCCTGGGAGTAT
>JBGPLV010000247.1:0-3049 GCA_041486625.1 Elusimicrobiota bacterium | reverse complement strand
TTGAGCGTGGGTGGGATTTACAGCCTTAGTCCGATTCCGACCTGAAGGTAAATGCCGCCGGTCATGTATTCGCCGGGAAACCAGCTGGTGTTCTTGGCGCCGGCACGTGCATAACTAAAGAGCCCTTCCTGGTCGTCTCCTTGAAAACGCCGCAAGAGAAATTTGATGGACCCTCCGCCGTTGCAAGCCAGGTGACCTTGCCCGATCTCGCCCGCAGGCAGCGTCGACCGATCGGTGATGCGGCTTAACAAAGGCTGCCGCTCGATCATGCCGAAGAGGCCAAGCCGCACGCGGCGCCAAGTTATGTTCTCGATGTCCACACCGCCACCGTAGCGCTTCTCATAGCTGTTATCGCCCATTGTCCAGTAAAGATTGGTGAGGGCGCCGTGGAAACGCAGGTAGTTATCCTGGAAGTAATCGATGCCGAACGGCGAGAAGTGAATCCGGAAAGAAGGGAAATAGGACAATTGCTCCGTGAGGCGCAGCATCGGGATTTTCACCTGGTTATTTCCTCTCACCACGTAATCTTGCCCGTAATGCCACGCCGATACCAAAAAAAGCGGGTCGAGCATTTGAAACGCATGGCTGCGCCCAAGATCATTCATGGTGACTTTATAGTCACCCACACTTGTCACGCCGTAACGGATGCGGTTGAGCGTGTTAATGTAATCGGTGTAATCGGTGGAAAAGGGCTTGCTGGAGTACATTTGACGCTGCGCCTGCGTGGGGTTCGCCGTCACTAAGAAGTCCGAAAACCCCTGGTCCATCGGCCCTTTTTCATCAAACCAGTCCGACATATGCCGGAGGCGGTAGATGAGAAAATTTTCGACCTGGTCGCGATTGCTTTCGTCGCGTTCCAGGATGTTCTTTCCCTCCGCATAGGCGAACTGCAGTTCTGCCTGCATCGGCTGCACCATATACTGCGTGTTCGCATCAGCGCCTCCGCCGGTATTGCGCTCCTCCTGCTTCAGCTCGCCGCCATCCGGAAAGTATTTTGGTAGCACCTGGCCGTAGCGTGTAGGCACTGGCCCGAGGCCCCATAGCCGAGAGAGCTCCCGCGCGGCCGCATCATGCCCCATTTGGTGGTGGAGATTCTGGCTCCCCATGAACGCGCCGAACTCAAGCCCCGTCCCGACCAATAGCCGCATCAAGACTCCGCCGGGACGGACATGATCGGAAGAAAATCGCCAGTTGTTGGTGTAGCGGCTCTCGAGATATTGCTTACCACGTTGTAGAGTACGGAAAGGCACCATATAGTTGTTCAAGCCCCATGACACTCCCCAGAGGTTGGGGTTCGTGGTTTCGTAGGAGAAAATCCAATCTTCCGGGAGAAAACGAATAGATTCGGCGTCCGCATAAGCGAGGTTTGAACCAACGAAAAGACATCCCAGCCCCAGACGGAGCGTTCGAGAGAACATGCGTAACTGTGGCCAAGATACCACTCGATTGCAAGGGAAAAAACTGTTTGAGGGTGTCTTGTCTTTCCGGAGCGCATCAAAATCCCGGCGTCGCGGGGGTTCATTTAATGAAAACGGCGGGATTGGGATTTAGGGATTGGTTCGAGGCAGAAAGTCCCTTTTCAAAAAAGGCTTCCTTTTCCAACCCCCAAATCCTAATCCCGCAGTTACTGCGGATCAATGGGCCAGGTTGAAAACCCCGAGGCCGGTTTTAGTCAATCTTTTCTGAACCCTTTAACGGGTTTTTCGGCGGAAGCCCGTTCTTTCTTTAAGTCCCTAATGTCCTGAGTAATCAGCCGGATGTCGGTATCATGCATCGATACTTTGCCTTCGAGCTTCTCCACCCGCCGCGCGATCCCTTGATGGGCCAGCACCGCGTGCCGCAGTTTCACAAAGGCCCGCATGATCGCAATATTCACGTCAATCGCGCGTTGGCTGCGTAACACTCCCGAAAGCATCGCTACGCCCTGCTCCGTAAATGCATAAGGGAAGTATTTCTTGTGTTGGCCGCGACCCCCTGTTTTTAAGATCGCATATTGCGATCTTAAAGATTCCACCTCCAACGACGTCAACCGAAACATGAAATCAAAGGGTAAGCGCCTCAGGTTGCGTCGCACCTGCTCGTTTAAGCGGAAAGTCGGAACGCCATAAAGATTTGCCAGGTCGGAGTCCAGCATAACCCGCTGTCCCCGGATACGGTAGATGCGTCTTTCAACATCCTGCGTGGGAATAACTTCATTCATAGGAATGCCTCCTATCCCTTAGATGAAAAAAGTGCAAAAATATTCACTGAAATATACAGTCAGGACTGTTGGCTGGCGGATCGGTTGGGCCAGGTTGAAAACCCTGCCTGCCGGCAGGCAGGCGCGGGGCCGGGTGAGTCTCCATGCTTAAAGAAAAGTTCATCGGCTTTCTGAAACAGGGACTCTCGCCCGAAAAACTCGCCCTTTGCGTGGCCTTGGGATCGGTCATCGGAGTGTTTCCCGCGATCGGAACTACGACCCTCTTATGCGCCTTCGCCGCGTGGCTTCTGCGGCTCAATCAGCCGGCAATCCAAACAGTCAATTACGTGGTCTACCCGCTTCAATTCGCGCTCCTCATTCCATTTTACCGGCTTGGGGAATGGCTTTTTAGAGTTCCTAAGCTCGAGATCACGGCCCGTGGAGTCAAAACGCTTATCCATTCGGGGGTTTTCAATGCGATCCACGTTCTTTGGGACACGACCCCGCGGGCGATTGTAGCCTGGATGTTGGTGGCCCCCTTTGCGATCGCGCTTCTCTATGTCGCGCTCGTTCCTTTGTTCCGCCGTCTCAACACCGAGCGGTCCCTGGGTTGACCGTTGACAGTCCGTGCTCATTTGGGCGAAACTCCCAACACCCAAATTAATACAATTGAACGATCCCTTCTAAAGGAGGATACATGGTTGCTGATCTGACATTACCGCAGGTCGTGAGAGAAGAACGGCACTTTATGACCGAGGTGTTCGCGTGGATGGGCCTCGGACTCGCCATTACGGGGGTCGTCGCGGCCTTCGTCGCTTCCGTTCCGGCGCTGGTTCATCTGATTGTTCTCAACCGCCTCGTGTTCTTCGG
>JBGPLV010000246.1:0-3054 GCA_041486625.1 Elusimicrobiota bacterium | reverse complement strand
CGAATTTGGCGCCCGTCTGCATGGAGATGATGATCTGTTCTGTTTTCTCATCCCGGATTAAATTGCGGATCGCGGGTGTCACGATCAGCACTTCTGCGGCCATGACGCGGCCCAGGCCGTTGAGCCGTGGCAGAAGCTGCTGGCTAAACACCGCCTGAAGCACAAAGGACACTTGGGCGCGCACTTGCGACTGTTGATGCGGCGGGAACACGTCGATAATCCGGTTGATGGATTGCGCGGCATCGGTCGTGTGCAGAGTGGCCAGTACCAGGTGACCGGTTTCCGCGATATTGATCGCGGCTTGAATGGTTTCCACGTCGCGCATTTCCCCGACCAGAATGATGTCCGGGTCTTGGCGCAAGACATACTTCAGAGCCTGACCGAAGGAGGTGGTGTCGGAACCCACTTCTCTTTGATTCACGATCGATTTCTTGTGCTGATGAACGAATTCGATGGGGTCTTCGATGGTCACAATATGCCCCTGATGATGTTCATTGAGGTAATCGATCATGGATGCCAGCGTCGTTGATTTCCCCGAGCCCGTCGGGCCGGTCACCAGGATCAGCCCCTTGGGAATCTTCAAAACGTCGTAAGCCACGGGGGGTAACCCGAGCTCATCTAAAGCTTGGATCTTTTGAGGGATGGCGCGCAGGGCGGCTCCGACGGCACCGCGCTGACGAAACACATTCATACGGACGCGGCCGATATTTTTGATCCCGAAGGAAATATCCAACTCGTTGACAGATTCAAATCGCTGCTTCTGCGTGTCGGTCAGGAGGGAATACACCAGATGTTGGCAGACCTCCGCGGTCAATTTCGAGAAGGCGGTGGGAACCATCTGCCCGTCAATGCGCAGCACGGGAGGCGCTCCCATGGCGATGTGCAGGTCCGATGCCTTTTTCTCCATCATCATCCGAAGAAGTTCCGCCATATCGAGTATTGTCTGCGGGTTTTGCGCGGGGATGGGATTGGGAACCGGATTAGCGGGCATGTGCAATTTTCTCCAGTTCTTTGGTTTTGCGTGCCTGTAGCGTCGTCAGCGCGAGCATATCCAGGACATCTTCCATCGAGCATCCGCGGGAGAGATCATTGGCGGGAAGAGCTGTTCCCCATAGGACGGGACCCACGGCGCGGCACCCGCCAAGACGCTGGACGAGCTTATAGGCGATATTCCCGCAGTTTAAATCGGGAGCGATCAGCACGTTGGCCTGGCCCGCCATCGGAGAATTTCCGACTCCCTTGATTTGCGCGCTGAATAGATCGAGCGCGGCATCTGCCTGCCATTCCCCTTCGGTTTCCAGATTCGGTGCTTTTTCGTGAACGATCTCCAGCGCCTGCCGGATTTTATCGACCAAGGGATGCTCCGCGCTTCCCTTCGTAGAGAAAGACAGGAACGCCACCTTCGCCGAATCACCTGTAAAGAATTCATACGCTTGGGCCGCTCCGATGCCAATATGGGCCAGTTGCTTGGCCGAAGGATCCGGGGTCACCGCACAATCCGCCAGCACGACGAAACGGCCTCTCTGGGCTTCGATGAGAAAGAAGCCGAAAAGAGTTGACGCTTTCGGCGCCAGTCCGATAATGGAAAACACGGCGCGCAAGGTGTCAGCGGTGGTGCGGGTAGCTCCGCCGATAAAGCCGTCCGCGTGCCCTTCGCGCAGCATGAGACAGCCCAGCACGAGAGGATCCTTCACTCGGGCTAAGGCTTCGGTTCGAGATAGATTCTTGTACTTGGGAAGAGCCGTCAACGCTTGGATCCAATGATCCGGGTCCTTGAGAGTGGCCGATGTAATGAGAATGGGTTCTGCAATCTTTTTCGCACGGGCCAGGGCGGCGGCTTCTATGACGCGGGGGTCATCGCCATCCGCCAACACAATGCGTGCCTGGCATCGATTTGCTTGGGCTCGAAAATCATGCCAAGATAGCGCTTTCATGTTTATTTTGTTACCAGGAGATTAGAGCCTTGTCAAGCGATATATCAAACGGTCAGCCTGCATTGAAATCAATGCCTATAAAAACCCTTTGCCGGGTGACAATTCTGGCTGGAGGATTGATTGTTTTCAGTTGGCCTCATCTCTTCTTGCGGGGCCAAGTGCCCGTAGATGGAAATATGACTCGTATGGGTTATCCGAATTGGGTGGTCGCGCGAACTGCGCGCAACACCGTTCTCCTGTGGAATCCATACCGGAACATGGGCGAACCCTTCCTGGCCGACCCTCAGACGATGGCGGGGTATCCTATTCAGTGGTTTTTGGCTCCCCATATGGGTCTTTTGAGCTTTATGCGTCTTTGGGTCCTTGGTCATACGCTGCTTGCCGCCTATTTCATGGGCGGCCTGGCGTTTCGATGGTACAGAGATCCGTGGGCCGCATCAGCCGCAGCGACAGTAGCGGCACTGAATGGCTTTTTTATTTCACGTGCATCCTTGCCGAATCACTTCGCTTCTCTCGCCTGGGTGCCTGCCGTACTTTATTTTACCGATTGCCAACAACCTGTTGCTCTTGGATTTGCCTTCGCGCTTCAATGGTTGGCGGGATTTCCTCCTGTCAGCTTGCTGACAACGTTAGCGGCCCTCTCGCTTATTGTAGACAATAGTAAGAAACTTTTCTCCTGGGCGTTAGGCGGGGGATTGGGTGTTGCCCTGGCGGCATTCCAGCTCATTCCATTTTTGGAATACCTCACTCATTCGGTTCGACCTGTTCTTCTCAATGCTTCGGCAATGGCAGATAATTCCCAGCCCATCCTACAACTGCTTAAAATGTGCCTCATGCCTCAATGGTATGCCTTCCTCCCGACACTACAGGGTGATCAAGCGATTGTTTCCATTTATTTCGGCAGCGCCTTTTGGCTTGCCGCGTGGGCCGTCGCTTGCGGGGCTCCCAGAGAAAAAAAACTCGGGCTTGTTTCCATGGCGGCGCTGGTTTTGAGTCTGGGAACGCATCTTCCCGGTTATACACGCCTGTTTTTTGTTCACTGGTTCCGATTCCCGGCCAATTGGTTGCTCATCACCACATCGGGGATCGTTCTGCTAACGGGCGCAGGCATCGCTCGTAT
>JBGPLV010000245.1:0-3071 GCA_041486625.1 Elusimicrobiota bacterium | reverse complement strand
TGAGCGTTTGGATCGTTTCGGCATCCTGCCATTTCCACAACCGGTGTGTCACTCCCCTGTCGTCGCGGCACACCGTCAAAGGCTTCTCGCGCATGCGGCGCTCGATGAGCTTCTGGGCCGCGCCCCGACGGTCGAAAAATATCCCGAAGATGGGGCTGATGTTCGCGTGGGTCGCGCGCATGAGGTGTAGGCGGTCTTCCTTATGCTTAGGGAAGGTGCGTTCGTGCGGTCGGATGCGGCCCTTGCCGGGCGCCTCCACACGGAGCGCGGCGAAGAAGCCGCGTCGGAAATAGGGCTGGGGCCCCACAGAAAAACGCTCTTCATACCCATAGAAGCACGGTTCTTTCTCTCGGAGGAGTGTTCGGTTATTCAACCATCTTTTCCAATATTCCGCCGCCACGTGGTATTTGTCCTGTTTCCCCTGCGTCATCGGCAACTCTACGCGAACAATATTCTGCGGATGCCGTGCCAGGAGGCGATGGAAGTCCGTGATGCTGATCACGTCGTACGGCGGACAAATCAAGTTGGAGAGGTTGGAGAGTTTATTGAGGTTGTAGCGAATCGCTCGGAAGGGTGAGATTTCCACCATGCCGCTATTTTAACTTAACGGAAGCTTTTTGAATGTTTTTTCGATGGCGGTGAGCGCTTTTTTAAGCACGGCTTTGGTGTGCGTGGTCGTGATAAAGGCCGCTTCAAAGGCGGACGGCGGGAAGTAGACCCCGCGTTCCAGCAGATAATGAAAGAAAGTGGCATACAGGGCAGAATTAGATCTCTGCACGCTGGTCAAGTCCACCACCGGGGCGTTGTTGAAAAAGAGCGTCCACATTGGGCCCAGGCGGTTGATGCGAATGCTGAGACCGATCTCCCGGGCCGTCTCTTCAATTTCTTCCGTAAACCAGCCGGTGATCTGGTCGAGCGCCTTGTAAGGGGCACGGGATTTGAGAGTGGAAAGGGTGGCAATTCCGGCGGACACCGCGACCGGACTCCCCGCGAGTGTTCCCGCCTGGTAGACGGGGCCGAGCGGAGAGACCCACTCCATAATATCGCGCCTCCCGCCATAGGCCGCGAGCGGCATTCCCCCACCCACGATCTTTCCCAAACACGTCAAATCCGGCGTAATTTTATGGAGCGTTTGAACTCCGCCGAAGGTGACGCGGAAACCGGTGATGATCTCATCGAAAATGAGCAGCGCGTTATGCGCCGTGGTCAGGGTCCTTAATTCCTCCAAGAATCCCGGCCGGGGAAGCACGACCCCCATATTGGCCGCCACCGGCTCCACGATGACGGCGGCGATCGACTGCCCTTCGCGGCGGAAAAGATCACGCACCGCTTCGATATCGTTATAGGGAAGGACCCGTGTTCTTTGGGCGAGCATCGCCGGGATCCCGGCCGAGTCTGGGGTGGAAAGGGTGAGCGCGCCGGATCCCGCCTTCACCAGGAGAGAGTCCACGTGGCCGTGGTAGCAGCCGGCGAACTTAACGATCACTTCCCGCTGGGTAGCCGCGCGGGCGACCCGAATGGCGGACATCACGGCTTCCGTGCCAGAGCTGACCAGGCGCATGCGCGCCATGGATGGAAAAGCCTTCTGGATCAGTTGGCCCAGCTCGAACTCAAGCGCCGTAGGCGCGCCAAAAGAAAGACCCCGTTTGGCGGCGCGGGCGACGGCCGAGGTCACGACGGTCGGGGCATGACCCAACATCGCAGCCCCCCAGGAATTACAGAAGTCGATCAGGCGCTGGCCGTCCGCATCCCATACATAGGGCCCCTTCCCCCGGCTGATAAAACGGGGCGTGCCGCCCACCGCCTTAAAGGACCGGACGGGAGAGTTCACCCCGCCAACGAAAATATCTTGGGATTTCCTGAAAAGTAGCTCTGATTTCTTCGCTTTCATGCGGTCGAGATACTAGCATTTACTCCCGTCGTTGACAATATCGACGGAAAACATCTACAATCCCCGTCGGACTACCAAGTTCGATACTCCAAATTTACAATTCGTACCTAAAAATAAATATGATTTCAGCAATTTTGTTTGATTTTGGCGGCACTTTGGATTCGGATGGTCAGCATTGGCTAGACCGTTTTTATGGTATTTACGATCAGATTGGGTTGTCCAAGATCCCCAAAGAACGCATTAAAGAGGCTTTTTACTGGGCTGATGCCCAGTTGGAATCGGACCTTTCCATGCGGAAGGCGGGTTTCCGGCCGATGATGGAGCGCCATGTACACTACCAATTTGAGAAATTGGGGCTGAAGGACCCCAGACGGGAGGCGGACGCGGCGGGCGCTTTCTACCGCCCCTCCGAAAAGGTCCTGCACCGGAACCGCGGGATTCTCGAACGGTTTTACCAAGCAGGCATACAGCTTGGCGTCGTGTCCAATTTTTACGGGAATGTGGAAGCCGTTTGCGCGGAAGCCGGTTTTACACCCTTTCTCCAGGTGATCTTGGATTCGATTGTCGTCGGGCTTAAAAAACCCGATCCGAAGCTTTTTCAACTGGCCCTGGAGCGCCTCAAGCGCACGGCCCCGCAAGTCGCCTTTGTCGGGGATTCTTTCGAGCGGGACATCGTCCCCGCCAAATCTCTCGGCATGATGACCATCTGGCTGGCCGATGAAAAAGTCCGTACTGCGCCCGACCCCACCAAGGTCGATAAAATCATACACAGCCTGGAAGATCTTCCCCGAATACTACAAGAGCATCCCTCACCCTCCCCTCTCCCTTCAAGGGAGAGGGCGGGCGGAGCCCTGGGTGAGGGGTGGTCTCCGCGATGAAAAGCGCCGGGATCATTGCGGCGGGCTGGGGCGAGCGTCTGGGCCAAAAAATCCCCAAAGCTTTGACCGTCGTCGCCGGAAAAGCGCTCATCGACTACACCCTGGACGGCTTTGAGGCCGCTGGAATCAAGCGCGTCAGCTGCATCGTCAATGAAGCGGCCCGCGCGGTGCCTGAGCACGTGGCCAAATCCGGCCGAAAGCTCGAGATGGACTGGATCATCCAGACGACCCCGTCTAGCATGCATAGTTTCTTGATCGTTCTCGAGCGGCTGGTTAGTTATGCCTCACCCCAACCCTCTCCC
>JBGPLV010000244.1:0-3079 GCA_041486625.1 Elusimicrobiota bacterium | reverse complement strand
GGATGGTCAGCTCCTATACACTTGGGGGGTATATCCATATTTTACTCGTCATCGCCGTGGCCGTGGTGCTGATTCGGGTTATTCAGGGACGCAAGCCTATATGAATAGGAAGTTCTCCCTTGGTTTTGTTTTAGGGGGAATCATCGCCCTACCCGGAGCGGCCCGCTCTGTAGATGGCCAAGGGGCAGTGGACTATTCGGTAAACAGCGTACCCGGTTCACCAGGTGATTCCTCGGGTAAAACCAAGATGGAATTAGATGTCAAAACCCACCGCGAAGCCGTGCGCGATGCGAATGACGCGCATCAACAAGCCGTCGCGAGTTATGGTCGTGACAGCCAAGAGGCCAAGGAGACGGGTCGAAACCTGGCTGAAAAACACACCCAATTAAACCGAAACTTATATCAGAATGGCCAAGTGCCGGGGTCAAAATATTCTGGTCTGAGGTTGCCGAGCCAGCAGGACGGTAAATCCACTCCTGCGGTACCCGTTCGCCAGGTGGAGTTTTGAATAAGATGAGAAAACCCTTTGGACGGTTCATCGTGTTCTTAATGCTCGGATGTCCTCTTTACGCCGAAGGGGAAATGCCGGCTGTGGTGGCCGCCGATACAGCAACCATTCATGTAGACCAGGGATCCGAAGCGCCGAACAAATCCGTTTATCGCATTCATCCGCTTCTGGATGGAACCATTATCGGCGTTTCGGCGCTCGGTGCCCTGCTTCCAGTTATTTTTGAGCCCGAGATCATCAAGAAAAATTGTCCCTGCGACTCGGGAGAGGTCAACTCGATTGACCGGCCGGTGATTCAGTATCACAGTCAACTGGCGCGAAGCGCGGGGGATATCACAGTCGCGGTGGCACTGGTCGCACCTCCCATATTGGACGGTTTGGACATCGGATTCAAAGATCAAGCATTTAAAGAAGATCTCGTCGTCTATATGGAGGTCCTTTCCGTAAACTCCGCGATCAGCAACGCTTTTCGGTACACCACTCAGCGACCCCGTCCGGACGCCTACAAACTCAGCCCCATTCCTTCGCAGCCAGGCGGCTTTGCCTCCTTTTATTCCGGTCATACGGCTTCGGTCTTCGCGGGCTTAAGCGCCGCCGCGATGACTTACAATTTGCGCTACGGACCCCATGTTTGGCCTTGGCTAATCACCGCGGGCGTCGGTTTGGGAGAGGGGGCGACACGCATCCTTTCCGGACGTCATTTCTACACGGATGTAGCGGCCGGAATAGGGGCCGGAACGGCAATAGGCACCCTGATTCCTTACCTCCATGAACGGAACAAGCATTCGACGGTCAGCATCACGCCGCAAGTTTCACCCGAATCCGTTCAGCTCGTTTTTCGAAAGGACTTTTAGGTGAACCTAAGTCCCTTTCGTTTTCTTCTTCTCTTTTGCTTTCCGATGTATCTTTACGCGGCGGAAGTACCGTTAATTAAAGTTTCTACTACTACCCCGGCCGTGACCTCGGAGACCAAGCCGACCTCCAACTCTCCTAGCAACGTCGGTCCCACATCACCGAACCGAGTCCTTCCCGGCGAGCCGGTCGCCCATAAAAACTACTGGATTCCGGCTCTGGAGATCCCGGCCTTTCAGTTCACGCTAAATCAGTTCGACCGATGGGCGTACGGACTGACGGACTATGGCTCGACCTGGGCCAGCGGCTGGGACCATGTCAAGCACGGGCCCTGGGTGGTGGACCGGGACGCTTTCACTGTCAATCAAATCGGACACCCCTACCAGGGCACGATGTACTACGGTTTTGCGCGGTCTTCCGGCCTTAATTTCTGGGAAGGGTGGATATACAGCAATGCCGGAAGCTATATCTGGGAAACATATGGTGAACTCACGGATCCTTCCATCAATGACCAGGTCGCCAGCGGTACCGCGGGAGCCATCATCGGGGAACCGCTATACCGGATGGCCAATCTCGTCCTGGAGGATGATGGTGAAAAACCCGGCTTTTGGCGAGAGCTGGGCGCGGCATTCATTTCGCCGCCTACAGGGCTCAACCGAGTCGTCTTTGGGGACAAATATTCACCGATCCTCGAAAGCCGCCGGCCGGCGACGTTTTTTCGACTGCAAGGCGGCGCAGGCGTGAATAACACCATCAAAGACCAGGGCAGCACAAGCACCATCGGTCATCACATCGGAACCGCGGACTTCTCCATGGAATACGGTCTTCCTGGGAAACCAGGCTACCTCTATCTGCGTCCGTTTGATTATTTTGACTTTGAACTGAACGGCCTGGCCGAAAACAAACGCACGTTTGAGAATGTCATGACCCGTGGCCTTCTTTTCGGAAAGAAATATGAATCAGCCGATGACAATGCCCGCGGCGTGTGGGGACTCTACGGGAACTATGAATACCTTTCACCCCAGGTGTTCCGTATGTCCACGACGGGAGCTTCACTGGGAACCACGGCTCAATGGTGGCTGTCGCGACGTGTGGCGCTTCAGGGGACCGGAATGGGCGGCATAGGCTACGGAGCCGCCGGCACCATTGAGCCTCAAGGATCTGAAAAAGACTATCATTACGGCGCCGCTCCTGAAGCGCTTTTGGCGCTCCGTCTTATCTTCGGCCAACGGGCCATGTTCGACACGACGGCGCGCGGGTACTATATCACTGGTTTTGGCGCCAACAATGCTCCCGGAACAGAGAAGATCTCTCGCGTGAACACCTCCTTTGTGGTGCGCATTTACGGACACCATGCTCTTGGGATTAATTACCTATTAACAACAAGGAGCGCCGATTATGCGTCCTCCGGTCTGAGCGCACGACACCAGGAGGTCGGCACGATCAGCGTGGTCTACAACTATCTCAGCGACTTCCACTTCGGGGCCGTCGAGTGGGGGCGGAACACGGATGATACGAAATAGAATTTATGACCTGTTTTTTCTTGCAGTCCTTTTGGTGGTTCTCTACGGGGTTTCCCAGCTGCTGGCGCCTTTTTCGGGTGCGCTCTTAGCGGCGCTCGTCTGCGCCATCATGTTTTATCCCCTGTATGGGGCGCTCCGCCGTTGGTTCCCTCACAGCCGACCGACTTCCATGGCTCTCGTCGCCGATATTCTTGTT
>JBGPLV010000243.1:0-3085 GCA_041486625.1 Elusimicrobiota bacterium | reverse complement strand
GTCTTGTTCATCGGGGCCGCTGATGATAATCACCAAGGTCGAGCCTTCCTCGGCCGCCAGCATCATGAGGCCCATGATGGATTTCCCGTCCACTTCCTGTTCCCCCTTGCGCACTTTGACGCTCGATTTAAATTTATTGGTCGTCTGCACGAAAAGCGCCGCGGGACGGGCGTGAAGTCCAAGCCGTTTCTTCACGATAAAGTTTTTTTCCATCAACAAGGCCTGTGAATCCCAAGTGTGGTCATCACCACCGACACCCCGAACACGAGATAAAATATAACGAATGTGGAGAGCCTCCACCGCTTCAAGATCGCGCTCCCCAGAAGTACCGCCACCATCCAGATCAGCATCTCCGAAGCGGTCCATCGCGCAAAATAAAGGAGCACCATCGTGAAGAGGAACAACAACCCGACCCGTCGTATTTGCGCCGCCCATTTTTGAAGATGTAGGGATTCCACCCAGCGTACCACGAGCGGCCCGTCCGTGGCGGCTTTCTGCAGTCCTCGCCACCGGAGCCAAATGTGGATCGAGTTGAACATCGAAAGAAAACCAACCACCCACCATTTCGCGCAGAGAATCGCCCCCGAGTCGCTGAAAACCGTAGGCTGAACACCGCCATTGGCCATCGGATATCCCACCAAGAGCCCGACGCTTAAGGCCATCACGGCGCAAAACGGCCGCCAGGTACCCCAGATCACGTGATCACCCACCGCGCCGAAAGCGCCGCCCATCGTATTTTTGAGCACGGTCAGCGTCGGGTCCTCGCTGCGTTTTGTTTCCGAGAGGCTCTTCTCCTTATTAAAAATGACCCCCATGACAATCGGTGCAAAATAGGGGTGAACATTGAAATATTCGCAGTGCCTGCGAAGCGCGCGGCTGAAGGCTTCCCGCGAACGATGGGCGCGTTTGAGCAGGGGCACCATGCTGAAGGCAAATCCGATGTTTTGCATGCGCTCAAAGTTCCACAAGGCCTGCAGAAAAAAGGACCGGAAGAACGTTCGCACCAGCGCCAAGGTCTTCATAGGCGCGGATTATCCGACAAAAAGAGTTCAAGGGTCACCCCCATGCCCGCCACAGGCAAAAGAATGATGGCCATCGTCAGCCCTTGATCCATCGGGGTGAGACGCGGCGAGTAGGCGAAACGGTTCCATGCCATTTGTCCGAAGGCAAATACGAGGCCGTACGCGAGGGTATAGCGAACCCAGGACCAGGTGATTCCGCCTACTATCCCCAGCCACAACGCCCCGGCCAATTGCTCATCCGGAAGACGTTCCACCTGGTGCATGAGCCGGGTATTCATGCGTCGCGCCAGCTGATCCAGCCAGCGAAAGAAAAATCCGAAGGGCACCGCCAGAATCAGCGCCAGAACGACCTGCGAAAGTGCGCTGTGAGCCGGCAGGGTCGCCCAATACACGGCGAGAATCGTTGTGGCGGTTGCGTCATAAGGAATGCCGACCCCGACGGGGCTTAAATCCATCCAGAGAAGTTGTACAATTCCGCCGATCATGACGCCGACCGCCGCTTGATTCATGAGCCAGCCGAACAGGGGCCCGCAGACCAGCGGCTGCGACACCATAAAGGGGCCGCAGGCCGTAAAATCAAGTGAAATCACGCCCGCCCACATTGCCGCCACGATGAGCTTATGCATACTCATTCGGGTTGGACCCCGACGCGCCAAGACCGGACCCACACTTGCCCCGGTTGAAGCGACACTTTGGCGTGTGCCAAAAGCACGGTTCCCTGATACGTCCGCTCAAATCCCTCCTCCGAAAGAGAAACGGTTTCGAGCGGAAACTCCCAGAGATCCGTGGGCAGATCGAACTGCACTTTCATGACCAGCCCGTATCCGTGGTCGGGCCTGAGCCACTGGGTTTGATGGAGATGTTCGATCGGATCCTGCTTGTCCTGGCTTGAGAACGCGAAGTTCATCTCGCAACCGAACCAAAGCAGGCAAGCAGGTCCGTGCACGTTTTGGATCCGGTAGACCACCTGCCATCCCTTGGCCTCCGTCGGTGATAGGGTCTTTTCCACCGATACCATATTCTTTTGGTCCTGCGTCCACACGGCGCCTAAGCGCGTGAGCCTGATCTGCGGATATTTGTCCTCCACCACATCGGCCTGGTACCCCGTTTTAATAAAGTCGCCCTGCTCTCCGTACTGGCAGCGGTAAAAGTCGTCGATCTTTGTATTGGGATGAAGGAAATGATCGAGCAGACTTGTCCGGCGGTACCAATCAGTGAAGAGACGCTTCTCAAGGCCCGGCTCTTTGACCCGGACCAAATCATGAATCGTTTTGACATGACCGGTTTCGGTCCCGCCGTGGTGGGCCACATGATCGAGGAGCTGCTTGTGATAGCCTTCCTGGCGCCGCGTCAGAACATTCTGCAGATTGATCCCCTCTTTACGCAGGTCCCATTCGAACAAGGATCCGCCGTTTTGGGGCGCGATGTAGAGGTTCTGTTCTGGAGCCTCCAAGAGAATCTCCGGCCTTCCGTCCTTGTCAAAATCATCCTGCGTCACCCGGATTTTGTCGCCCGAAAGGATCTTGTCGGCCTGCATTTCCGCGGAGAGAAGTTCACGATAGAGCGCCTGTCGCAGATGTGGGAGGTAGAGACCTCCGAAAACCCCATGCCAGTAGGCGCAATTGCACTGCCCCGCCCAGAGGGCATCGAGCAGTTTCTGCGCCTTGGCGCTCGGCTTCTGTGCCGCGGCGCCGCCATCTCCGACGGCTCGATGTACTTTCTCGGAAACGCGCAGCATCTTCTTGTGCACGTTGTTCGATTCCTCGTACTTGGTGAGGAAATTGCGCCAAAACCCGCCATGCACGAACCGTTTGGCGGCGGCCTGTTCATCGGCCGGCAAATGCTTCTCGAGGTCGATCAAAGCCTCCTGCGCGCCAGGAGGAAGGGTCCATTCGCCCATCTCTGAATAAGAAGCCGTGGGCAGATACACCCGGCCGTGCGGAGCATGGGTGGTCAGATAATCCGATATCCGCGAGGTCACGATCCAGTCCTTATTGCTTTCGAGGACCGTTAAAAATTTCTCCAGCCACCCCTCTTCGTAAACGTGCTTATGGGTATCCGGC
>JBGPLV010000242.1:0-3103 GCA_041486625.1 Elusimicrobiota bacterium | reverse complement strand
CAGAACAAGAGCCCGCTCAGGAAAACCCAATCTCGTGCGCGACGTGGTATCATTGGCAACAGTCTAACAGGAGGTTTCCGGCGTTGCAACCGAAACATCATCTCCGCATTGGCCTTCTTTTTTTGGGCCTGAGCCTCCTTCTGTGGACCCCCGCCGAAGCGAAAAAAAAGCGGCGCCAGCGCTTGAAATCCATCCAGGTCCGTGAAGTCTTCGTCGATATCCGAAATATTTTCGATCCGTCGGTGCCGGGGGAGAACAACTGGTTATTTCGTTTGGCCAACCGGCTCCACATCCCGACACGGCCATCGGTGATCCGCCGGGAAATGCTCGTTTACCCGGGAGATTGGACGGACCTGGAGCGGGTGGAATAGTCCGAACGTAACCTGCGCGCGCTGCCTTTTATCAAAGACGCAACGATTAGTCCGCAGCAAACCCCGGACGGCCGCGTGGACCTCTTGGTCAAAACGCAGGATTCCTGGACCACTCAACCCCAGTTCAACATCTCGAGCGAAGGGGGCCAGACAAGCTATTCGGCGGGATTTGAGGAAATCAATCTCTTGGGCTACGGCAAAGACGTGTCCTATTTTTATAAGAAAAAACCTGAGGGGGTCGGACACCTTGTCGGATACAACGACCCCCAGTTTCTGAATACCCGCTTGCGGCTGGCGTCATCCTTTGAGGACAACCCGACGGGAAATGCCCAGAATGTCAACCTTGCACAGCCTTTCTATTCCTTGACCACGCGATGGTCTGCCGGCGTCCCCGTCGCCCACTCCAATTCCCTGCAGAAAGTTTTTGAGGCGGGCCAGCAAATCAGCCAGTACGATCAGGAGCACCTGAGCTTGGACCCTTTCGTCGGATGGCGGGTCAACAACGATCCCTTGAACGTCATACGCCTTCAGCTCAGCTATCGCTATTCCGAGGATGTCTTCCGGGCCCAGGATGTGACGCTTCCCGGGACGCTTCCTTCGAACAAGGCGCTGTCGGGACCGATCGCCGGCGCCTCGTACGTTCAATCGGACTTTATTAAGGAAACCTTCGCGGACAAGACCGGACGCGTCGAAGACATCAACCTCGGCCATGAGACGAACGCCGGAGTGGGGTATGTCGCCCGAAAATACGGGGCCACCGAAAACTCCATCCCCATTTCCGCCAATGATTCGTTCGGGTTCGGCGGAAACGGCGAGTGGTTTGGCCTCGTGTCCTACGGCATGTCCAGCCGCTACACCTTGTATTCCAGCGGTCAGACCGGAGGGCGGATGTTCAATACGATTTACTTCACGAATTTGAACTACTATCACCATCTCCTGGAGTCCTTTCCCATGACCGCGGTCGTGCATGCGGAGTCCGCCTATCTTCAACACCCCGACTCAGACAACGTGCTGTCCCTGGGCGGCGACACGGGCTTGCGGGGGTTTAAGGTTAACTCGTTTACGGGAAACAAGAGTCTCCTCTTTAATGTGGAAAATCGCTTCTACTATCCGAAGGAGGTCCTTCACTTGGCGTACGTTGGAGGCGCTGTTTTCGTCGATGCGGGACAGATACAGCCTCAGGGGCTCGGGTTCACGAAGGATGACTTTCACGTGGACGTGGGGATGGGGATGCGCTTCGGGCTCACGCGTTCGGCGGACGGGACGGTGTTCCGCGTGGATTTGGCTTACGCCATCGGCCCGGTCCAGCAGTCTAACCGCTGGATTCTCTCCATCTCCTCCGCGCAGGGCTTCAAACGCTCGGGCAACACCTACAGCAACTTCCCTTCGCCGGCTTCAACACAATAAAAGGCTAAGCGGCTGTGCCGATCAGCGCCCAAAGCGGGGTCACACCCTTAGCTCAAATCCAGCCCATCTACTGGGACAGGTGTTACCCAAAAGACCTTGATCTGTCCCCATTGCGCCTCTAATTTTGCGCCAAGGGTCTGACCCCATAAAAAGATGCGAATAAATTCTGGGGATTTTCGTCTAAGAGATGTTGAAACAAGATCAATCAGGAGGTTATTATGGCTCGTCAACCAAGAATCATCATCGAAGGTGGTATTTATCACGTTATCAGTCGAGGGGTAAAGCAATGCCAGATCTTTTTGGAAGAGGATGACCGTTACGATTTTCTAAGACTTCTGGCTGTGGCCAAGGAAAAATACCCCTTCACACTGCACAATCGATGCCTGATGGACAATCATTACCACCTCCTGATACAACCCCAATCCGACACACTCTCGAAGACCATGCATCTGGTCAATAGCACGTATGGCAACCGATTCAATAAGCGACACGGGGTAACCGGTCATGTCCTACAGGGTCGTTTCCATAGTATTCCTGTCGAGGAAGATGCTTATCTTACAACGGTCAGTCGATATATCGATTTGAATCCCGTGCGAGCGGGGATCGTTTCGCGTCCGGAAGATTATGCCTGGAGCAGCTACCGTTCAATCCTCCTGGGAATCCCGGACTCGTTAACAGACCCGAGCTTTGTCTTGGGTTATTTTGGGAAGGAGATAGGCCGCCAACGGACTGCATATCAACAATTTGTAATGGACGGCATTCAAAAACCGGAACCGATTAATGAAAAGGCTCTCTGGCGGAAGCGAACCTGGGGCAATCCGATGCGTCGAACAGCCATGAATGAGGATCGGAACAGACCTGTCCCAACTGATGGCTTAATTTCGCGCTAGGGGTGTGACCCCATTAACCATTAGGGGTGTTGACCCCATTACGAGTTAGGCCGCTGTCAGAATGGCGGCGGCGCCTGCATAGGCGCCAGCGCTGACCTGTGAAGCGCCATGGGCATGGGCAAGGAGCCCCAGAAGAGCAAGTGACGGTACGCCGACATACAAAGCGACTTTGCTGAGGCTGGGAAGGGCGTTAAGGTGTCCTAAAATGCCCCTGATTCGGGCACCCTCCAACGTTTCTTCTCGGCGATCGTTCAGATAGCCGGCTAACCACCGGTAAGCCCATAAAAGACCGCCGATAAATGCGGCAAACACCAATAGAGGCGCGATGACCTCCAGCGTCCATCCCGACGTATGAGAGACCACTTTCACAGCTTGCCGAGGGATTTCGGATTGGATGATGGCGGCGGAAACCTTGCTTGTCTTAAGCAGAAATAT
>JBGPLV010000241.1:0-3107 GCA_041486625.1 Elusimicrobiota bacterium | reverse complement strand
TCTCTGCCTTGTGCTGGCCGGGCTACTCGTCTGGACACTCTATCAACAAAACCGCAAGCCTGACGTCGCCGATCCGGCGTTGACCCTTATTCAGCAGGAGATGAACGCGCTCCGGGATCAGATGTCCAATAGCCTCTCGCAGAATACGGGCACCATCAACCAGCGCCTCGACAACGCTGCCAGGCTCTATGGAGAGCTCCGCAACCAGCTTGGCCAGCTTTCGGAGGCCAACGCGCAGATCCAGGCGATGGTGAAAGACGTTTCCTCGCTCCAGGACATTCTGCGTCCGCCGAAATTGCGCGGGGGCATGGGAGAAGTGCTGCTCGAAAACCTTCTGAGAGAAATCCTGCCTCCGGAACATTACGAATTCCAGCACCGCTTCCGCACGGGCAACATCGTGGACGCCGTTATCCGGTTAAAGGAAGGGCTCGTTCCCGTCGACGCCAAGTTCCCCCTGGAGAATTTCCGCCGGATGCTGGAGGCCAAAACGGACGAGGAGCGCAAAGCTGCCCGTCGGGAGTTCGCGCGCAATGTGAAGAAGCACATCGACGACATTCACGAAAAATACATCCTGACGGAGGAAGGGACCTTTCCCTTTGCCCTCATGTACATTCCCGCGGAGAATGTGTATTACGAAACCATCATCAAAGGAGAAGAAGATGACGGGGAGAAGGCGCTTTACGCTTACGCGACGTCCAAGCAGGTCATGCCGGTGTCACCCAACTCCTTCTATGCCTATCTTTTGACGCTGGCGCAGGGATTCCGCGGGTTAAAGATTGAAGAACGCGCGCTCGAGATCATCAACCACCTGAACCGCCTCAAGCAGGAACTCGACCGTTTCACGGACGACTTCCGCAAGGTGGGCATGCACATCTCCAACGCTCAGACGCGCTTCGGGGAAGCCGAGAAGCGCCTGACCCGTTTTGAAGAGAAGCTGATCAACGCCGCGGGAGAACCAGCCGTCGAAGAGCCGTCCAAAGTCGAAGTTATCCGCCCCCCGCAAGTCTAGTCTAATTACCCGGCGCAGGGCCGTAGATCATCACATGACGCGCAGAGGACAAGAGGGGACGCTGAAACTGCGCGAGGGGATACCCCGCCCGCCCATCGCCTAAGAACATGACCATATAGCCCTGTGGAAACTTATTGAGCACTAAACGCATGGTTCCCGGATTATTCAAGGGAACGAAACAGCACATCTTCCCCCGGCCGTACCAAAGCCATAGTTCAGGCATATCCGTGATCACGAATGCGTCCTGCGGAACCCTGCGATGGGCTTGTTCCGACGCCGCGAGCATCAGCGTCCTCCTTCGCAGGCCACCCTGAATTCCTTCCTTCAATGCCCCAAGCGGGCCGGCCCAGACCAGAGCGCTGACAATCAAGACTGCTGTTTGGAACAGCATGCGTGATTTTGACACCAATTGTTCAGACCAACGCTTTAAATCACGGGCCAGAGTGCAAAGCAAAAAGAAGAACGCCGCATCGTAATGCCGGGCCAACGGGATCAGCATGGCATTCAAAACGATTTGGAAAATTAAGAGCATGAAAGCGGGTGCGTAGTTCCGAAGGCTCGAAATCCGCGCCGCTGTGAAAAGAAACGGTAGGATCACCAGCACCCTTTCTGTGGGTCCCCAGATCAATGAGGAGGGGCCAAAGTTGCGAATGAGATGGTGGATCACTTTATGGAAAAATCCAGAAAAGAGGACCGGATCATGAAATAAGTCTGACAGGGGAGGAAAATGAGAAAGGCCAAGAACTTGAAACCTGGGAGCCAAAACATCCGACATCAACAGAACGAGTTTGCTGTCATAATCGCTAGTCGCGCCGAGAAGCCGAAGCGAGGCATCTAAGGCAAAAATTGAAAGCAGGGCAAATGCGACAGTCAGGCCTATGAACCGGATTCGTTTCCTGGAATCCAGGCACTTCAAGGCATTTTGGGCGGTCGAAAGAACCCCCATAAAAACGGCCTCCGGGCGACAGTAGGAACCCATTCCAATGAGCAAGCCGTCAACCCTTGGCTGTGATGTCCTCTGAATTTCCAACCGGAACCAGAAATACGCCATGAAACAGATCGCGATGAGTTGGGTGGGACTCGTAATAATAGAACCAACGAGGGTCCCTGTGAGTACGCTTGCCGAAATCGTCAAGACGGACCACCGCCACCCCATCCCAGACTTCGCGATGAGCACGCCGAGCAGGGCTAAGAGAACACCTTGGCCCAGAAAAAAAGCAAAGTCGGTCGCACCAAATAGCTTAAAAAAAGGCCAGTAGTAGAAAACAGCCACTAGGTAATGCCCAAAAAAAGGATTCGTGAAATGGAAGTCGGGACGAAGGGTTTGGAACGCATAACAGAGGCCTGAATTCCTTAAATTCCCGTCACTTAGGAGGTTCCACGTCGCCTGAATGACGTACGAGACGTCTTCATGCAGAGGGATGACCACGAGGCGTGAGAGGTAGATGATCGCCGCCAGAGCCGCCAAGAAAACAGCGGTTGTCATCGAGAGCGAATGGTTGACCCGCGGCACCGCAGACTTCCCCTTGAAGAATCTGTTCATCACTTTGTGAACCAAAAAAACCTGCCCCCGACAGGTCGCAAATCAACAACCACAATGCCCCCAACGGGATTCGAACCCGTGATCTCTGCCTTGAGAGGGCAGCGTCCTAAACCGCTAGACGATGAGGGCATTGTGGCTACTAATTCTCAGAGAGCTTCCCGGCCCGTCGGGCACACGTCAGCTCAGCGCAACTCTCGCATTATAACACGACCCCCTCCGCATCCAGACCCACGTAGAGCCTAGGTCCATTGGTCTTTTATTTATAGCCTTCCGCTCCATTGGAGATTCCCCGCGACTTACCTAAAATTCTTGCGAAGTGAATGGCTGGGAGGGGAGACGTTGCCACGTGAACATTGACGCACTGATCGACGCGTTCGTTCGCAAGATCAATCGGTCGCCGCGACGCCGCATTCGGGAAGAAGACATTCCGCATCGCCTTCGCGCAGGGGGTGCGGAATTCGGCCTCTACTACAATTGGACCATTCAACGCTTCAGGCACATCAATTGGATCGACGCGGTAGAAACCCTGCTCCCGGCAGCGCTTCCACCCTCCTA
>JBGPLV010000240.1:0-3136 GCA_041486625.1 Elusimicrobiota bacterium | reverse complement strand
GAACAAAACCTATTCAAGACACGTCCAATTTTTGTTAGACTGTTGCATCACTTGAAAATATGGGGGTAACGAATTGAAACGATCTCTTGGCCTTCTTACTTTCCTCAACTTAGTTGGACTCATTGGATGCAGTCATAACAATACCTATGTCAAAAAGGGTGAAATCCAAAAGACGATTACACAACAGGCTGAAAATTCGCGCTATATCGAAGCTTTGGGTATCGGCGCGGCGGATTCCACACTGACCAACAGCACCCAACGGAAAGCGACCTCCCGTGATGCCGCCATCGTCCAGGCCCAGTATGAGATGCTTTCCTATGTGAAGGGGGTACAGTTGGAAGGTGGAGTCACTGTGGAGAAGGCCATGGAAACGGATTCCAAGATCGAAAGTTACCTCAAGGAAGTCATCAAGGGAGCGGATATCATCAAAACGGAGTGGACCAATGACGACGGCTGCGTGGTCACCCTTCGATTGGACAAAAAGAAGATCGAAGGCGCCGGGCTGAAACTCAAATCATGAAATCCAATCGGTTCGTCCATTTGTTTTTGGCATCGGCGGTCGCGCTGACCGCATGCGCGGGTTCGGGGACCCGGCTCAAAAAAGGGAAAACACTAGAAGGCGAAGTGGTGGAAGCCGAGGGAATGGCTCCCTACAAAGCCGATGACCTCGCGGGGACCAAGGCCGCGTCGCTCGCGGCTGCCCAGCGCGCCGCCGTTGAGCTCGTCGTGGGCGTCTATGTCAACGCGAAGACTCGCGTCGACAAAGCGGTGGCCATTGAGCAAAACATTCTCACGCACTCCAGCGGCTACATTAAGCGATATGAGATCTTAAGCGAAGGACGCTCGGGTGAGTGGTATAAGACGCGCATCCGCGCCCTGGTTTCTACGAAAGAGCTTCACAGCGATCTTGATTCGGCCGGACTCCTCCGCCAGCCCGCGGTGGGCTATCCGCGCGTGGCGGTTCTTCTCAAGGAGTATATTGGCGAAAAAGAGAGCACGGAAGGCCATGCGGCCCGGGCTCTCACGCAGGCGCTCCTCGATCAGGGCTTTAAGGTGGTGGAACTGCCTCAATCCATCAGCCGTGAAGAGGATCCCCTTGAAGTCGCTAAAAATCTCAATCATCGCGTGGCCGAACTTCTGATTTCAGGTTTTGGACGCGCGCAGAACCTGGGAGAAGACAAAAAGCTGGGGGGGATGTCCTCCTACCGTGCCACGGTCAATTTCCGTGTGATTGAAGTGGGGAGCGCGGAGGTCATGCAAACGGTTTCAGAAGTCGCCAGCGGATTGGAAGGCACGCCTGAAATCGCCTCCCAGAAGGCGCTTGAAGAAGCGTCGAAGATGACGGTGAAGGACCTGACGAACCTTCCTCAGGAGCTCGCCAAGCGGGCGCACGTTGATCTTACGATCACGGGACTCAAATCCTTTAAGGTCCTGGCGGACTTCCAGAAATCACTCCTGGGTGTGCCTGGCGTGAAAGATCTTTATCTGCGCTCTTATGATCAAGACGCGGGTGTCGCCGTCCTCGATGTGATGGCCGATCAAATGAGCCCGCAGGAGCTGGCGGACCAAGCGGTGAAGTCCGGTGGTTCGGCCTGGTCTATTTTCCAAGTGGCCGGGCGCTCCGTTCAGCTTTCCGCGTCCCAGGCAGGGCATTAGTGTGGGGAAAAGTTTCGGCACTTGGGCCCATCGCGCTTCTGGGATGCTTTCTTTCTGTCGGATGCGCGGGGCCCAAGGTTTATCTTTCCAGGGATTATGTATGTCCTCAAAAGATCGCCGTCCTGCCCATGGCCAACGAGACGACCGATCTAGATGGGCCACCGTTCGTACGTCAGCTGATCTTTAACAACATCGCGGGCCGGGGCTACACACTCGTGCCCACGGCGGAAATAGATGAAAAATTGCTGGCTCAAGGCTTCACTGACGGCGGACAACTGGGCGCGGCAACCCCTCAAAAGGTAGGAGAGTGGGTAGGGGCAGACGGGCTCTTCTACGGGACGCTCGTCAACTTCAGTTATATTAACCTCGGTTATTACTGGCAGAGGAAAGTCACGATCTTCGGGCGTCTTGTGAGTGCGCAAACCGGCGAAAAATTGTGGGAAGCGGAGCGGACGTGGATGACACTGAATGTCGTTACCAGAGCCGACCAGGCCAAAAAGCAATTTTTGGTGCAGTTGGGAACACAAGCGATGGAAAAAACGCTGCATGTCCCGCTGCAGGCGGAATCCCGGATTGCGGTGCAACGATTGATCGACACATTACCCCGACGTTAAGGAGAAATGCATGATGAAAACCTTTAATCAATTATTCAGCGTCTTTTTGGCGTTTGGTCTAGCGGCCTGCACGCCGGGTGGAAGCGTCAAACAGAAAGACACGATGACGATCGACAAGCCCAAGGGGATGGTGGGCTTGAAGCGCCGCGTCGGCGTGCTCGATTTCCAAAATAAGACCAAATATGGCGAAAATCGCCTAGGGACTGCCGCGTCCGACATTCTGATTACGGAACTCGCGAAGTCAGGGAAATTCATTGTGGTCGAGCGGGACAAAATTAACACGATTATGTCCGAACAAAAGTTTGCGATGACGGGAGCGATCGATCCCACCACGGCGGCCAAAGTGGGGAAAATTCTTGGTCTTAATGCCATTGTGACCGGGGCGATTTCGGAATTCGGATCGAGCACCGAAGGGTCGGAGTACCTGATCGCACAATCCAAGCGGCAGGTTGTCAAGGCGACCGTAGATATCCGCGTCGTGGACGCGGAAACCGGCCAGGTTCTTTACGCGGATTCGGGATCGGGCCTGGGTGTGAAAAAGACTGGGGGGGTGCTCGGGCTTGGAACACGGGCGGGTTACGACGAATCCCTCGAGCAAGAGGCTCTCCGCGCGGCCATCGTGAAGTTTATGAATAACATCGTCGCACAGGTGGAAAAGAAGCCGTGGAGCTGCCGCGTGGCGGATGTGGACGGGCAGAACATTTATTTGAACGCCGGAAGCGAATCAGGCATGCCGATTGGGCAGAAATTGATGGTCCTGCGGGCGGGGAAAGTCATCAAAGACCCTACGACGGGCCTTGTGATCGGCTCGGCCGAGGATAAAATCGGAGAGATGAAAACGATCCGTTATTTCGGCGAAGATGGCT
>JBGPLV010000239.1:0-3150 GCA_041486625.1 Elusimicrobiota bacterium | reverse complement strand
CTAGGCTCTCTCAAAATCCCCTCGCCCGCCGTGGGCGGGAGAGGGTGGGGGAGAGGGCACAGGCCGTTATCAGCTTCGTTCCGATAGATCGATAGCGCACAACCACAACGACTTGGCCCCCTCACCCACACCCTCTCCCCCAAGGGGGCGAGGGGATATTATAGAGTCCCCTCTCCCGCCGGAGGTGGGAGAGGGCGTAGGGTGAGGGCCCGTCGGCCGTTCGATTTCAATCTTTCCTTCCTCAATAAATCGCGAAGGAGCGTTCCAGCGCGAGTGACCGAAGAGCCGGCGGCTGGCGGCCCAAGTGATTTGGAGCTGGTTTTTTGCCCGCGTCATTCCCACGTAACACAAACGCCGCTCTTCCTCTAAATCTTCCTGCGAAAAATCCGATTCCCCGATGGGAAAAAGCCCTTCTTCCATGCCCGTGAGAAACACGCTGGGAAATTCCAGGCCTTTAGCGAGATGAACGGTCATGAGCGTCACATAGTTGGGTCCCGATTCGATCTCATCCGTATCGGCCACAAGCGACACCTGTTCTAGAAAGCCCGCGGTGGATTTGTCTTCGGACCGTTCCAAATACTCATCGATGGCGTTTAGAAATTCGCGGATGTTTTGGGCGCGCGCCTGAGATTCCGTGTCATCGTCGCCTTCCAGTTCCTTGAGATAGCCGGTGGCTTCCAGAATCTGCTGGGCCATCTCCTGGGCGTTCAGCGCGTCGCTTTTGGCGATAAAGGTGGACAGAAGCGCGTGGAACTCCGTCGCCGCTTTTTTGGCGCGAGGGGTGATTCCGGGGATCTCGGCGGCGCGTTCCAGAGCGTTAAATAAGGAGAGCGGCTGTTCGTAGGCGAACTTCTCGATGGCTTCCAGGCTGGTCTTCCCCAGCCCGCGGGTGGGGATGTTGAAGATTCGCTTTAAACTTAGTGTATCGGCCGGGTTGACCACGATGCGCAGGTAAGCGATGACATTTTTGACTTCCGCGCGATCGTAGAAACGAACCGAGCCAATGATCTTATAGGGAATTTCCAGTCGCCGGAGCGCGTCTTCCAGGACGCGCGACTGGGCGTTGATGCGGTAGAAGACAGCAAAGTCGGCGTAGCGGAAATCCTCAGAACGTACTTTTTGATGAATGGCGCTCGCCACGGCCAGCGCTTCGTCGCGTTCGTCGGCGAATTCGGTGGCGCTCGCCGGATCGCCGGCGGTCTTGTCGGTCCACAGCTTCTTTTCCTTGCGGAATTGATTGTGCTGGACGACATTCCAGGCGGCATCCAGGATCGCTTTGGTGGAGCGGTAGTTTTGCTCGAGCTTCACCACCTTGGATTCGGGATACTCTTTTTCAAATTCAAGAATATTCCGGATGTCCGCTCCGCGCCATACGTAAACGCACTGATCATCGTCGCCGACGACGCACAAGTTCCGGTGCTTGGCGGCGAGCGTCTTGATCAGAACGTACTGGGCGCGATTGGTGTCCTGGTACTCATCCACCATGATGTAGTGAAAGCGCTCCTGCAGTTTCTCGCGCACCTCCGCCTTGTCGCGTAGGAGCTCCACGCTCTTCATGATGAGGTCCCCGAAGTCGAGGGCGTTCGATGCGGTGAGCTTTTTTTGGTAAAGGTGGTAGATGCTGGAGACCATCTGGCGGAACGGATCGGGAGACGTGAGCGCATGGATCTGGTAAGAGGCGGCGTCGATCAACTCGTCTTTGGAGCGCGAAATCATAGAGACGAGCACCCCGGGCTTGAACTTCTTTTCATCGAGGTTCAACTCCGTCAGGCAGTCCTTGATCAACTGTTTTTGGTCGTGTTCGTCATAAATTACAAAGTGCGGAGAGATGTGAATCGCCTGGCCTTCGCGGCGCAAGAGCTGCGCGCAGAAACGGTGAAAGGTGGAGATCAGGACGCCACGGCCGCGTCCGCCGGTCAGCTGATCGACCCGGTTCTGCATCTCCTCGGCGGCTTTGTTCGTGAAGGTGACGGCGAGGATATGCCAGGGGGGAACGCTTTCGGCGATCAGATGCGCGATCCTGCACGTAATGACCCGGGTTTTGCCTGAGCCCGCACCCGCCAAAACCAGAAGCGGTCCCTGCGTGTGCAGAACCGCTTCTTTTTGCGGGGCGTTTAGATTTTGAAGATAGGAATCATTCATAAAAATGGATGTCGCTTAAAATGCCCCGCCATTCGTCTGAGAGCTGCCGCAAGAGCCGCGAATCGCCGTCGACGCTGATCAGCCAGCGCGCCTTGGGGCTCCAAACCCAAAGATCCTGGCCGCGGATGAACCGGTCATCCACCGTGCCCTCATAAACAATCTGGAAAGCGGGCAGTCCATGAAACGGTTCCTCCGACTCGGCAACGACCTTGTGGCCTTTTTCTTGGAGCGCATGGCGAGCCTGCTCTTTTTCCTCAGGGGTCATCTCGTGGGTTGAGGGCGAAAGCACGTCGACCACCGCTGAAAAGGCGAGGTGCATTTTATCACGCGCGATGGTCGCCCCCAGCTGCCGGTCATCCGCCACAGCGATGAGCCAGTCTTCGGGAATCGCTATTTTGGCGCCGCCCGTTTGATGCACCCAGAGACCGCCATGAGCCGGAGCCTCCAGTTTGCCGGATTCCTGCCGGTGAAGCAGGCGTACGGTCGTCAGCCAGTTCTGAAAGTCCTGCACGATCCAGGGAAAACTATCGCGGTTGGCCCGCAGCGAAAGAACGTAGAACCGGTTGTCCAGAAAAAAATAAATCGATTGATACTGAGTAACCCCTTCGGGCCCTTCATTCAGCCAGGTCACCTCATAGGCGTTTTGCCCGGCCAGCGTCCGCGCCGTCGTGGCCAGCACGCGGGCGCCGGTCGCGCGGGACGTCAGATCATGCGTCGCGAAGCTTTTGAGCGTGTCCGTGGAGGCATCCGCGGACAGGCGGGACGGATCGACCGGATCAGAAATTTGACAGACAATAAATGCGTCGGTGCCTTCTTGTGTTTTTCGCGTCAGAAGCGGTCCGAACGGAAACGAGGAAGACACCTCCCATGGCGGCGGGATCACGAAGCTGAGCTTGGCATCGCTGAAGAACAGCCGCGGCGGAGTCTCCACCGCAAAGCAGACAGCAGATAGCAAACAGCAAATAGCAAAGACATACTTTTTGCTTTTTGCTGTCTGCTGTTTGCTAT
>JBGPLV010000238.1:0-3162 GCA_041486625.1 Elusimicrobiota bacterium | reverse complement strand
ATTCTCAAGTACCGCCAGACCTACGAGATCATGAATCCGGAAGACGTGGGGGTGGAGGAGTCGACGCTTCTCTTAACTTCACGGAGTGGCCGGCATGCGTTGGGGGACCGGCTGAAGCACTTGGGATACAAGCTCAATAAAAAGAAGCTGGATGACATGTTTGTGCGTTTTAAGGCGCTGGCCGACAAAAAGCGCTACGTCTTTGACGACGATTTGCTGTCGCTCATCGAAGAAGAAGTGGCCGAGGTGAAAGAGGATTTTTCCCTCGATTATCTCCATGCGGCCTCCGGCTCGGGCGTCGTCCCGACGGCCACGATCCGCATTAAGAAAGCTAACGGCGACATCGTCCAGGAAGCGGCCTGCGGGGACGGCCCCGTCGATGCAGCCACAAACGCGATCGACAAAGTCGTGGGGCTCAAACCTAAGATGTTGGATTACAACCTGCATGCGATCACAAGCGGCAAGGACGCGCAAGGCGAAGTCACGGTCCGCATCGAAGAGAGCGGACTCACGATCCTTGGCCGGGGAGCTTCGACGGACATTATTGAAGCGAGCGCGAAAGCGTACCTGAACGCGATTAACAAATTAATGAGGGCCAAACGCATGCGCCGGAAAGCTATTTCTTAACCGTCATTCCCGCGGTCGTAGGCGGGCCCTCCACGCGTCCGGCGGGCCCGTCCGCCTGCAGTCTGGAGGACGGGAATCCATCATGATGGATCCCCCGCCAGAACCAGCGGGGGATGACGATGAATTTGGAGGTTTTATGGGATACACAGCCATGCAGAAAATCCTCGCGGCGCACACGGGGAAAAAGTCGGTGGAGCCGGGCGAGTTTATCCTGGCCAAGGTCGATCTGGCGATGGCCAACGACGTCACCGCTCCCCTCGCCATTAAGGCGCTCGAAAGGCACGGCATTACCAAACTCTGGAATAAAGACCGGATCGCGATCGTCTTCTCGCACTTTGTGCCGGCCAAAGACATCCTTTCCGCGGCGCAGGCTGCCGTGGCCCGGGAGTTTGCCCAAAAGTACGACTTGAGCCTTTTCTTCGATGAAGGACGCGGAGGAATTGAACACTCACTCCTGCCTGAATTGGGGCTCGTTGTGCCGGGTGAGGTCGTGATCGGCGCAGATTCCCATTCCTGTACCTACGGCGGTCTTGGGCTGTTTTCCACGGGCGTCGGCAGCACGGATGTGGCAGCGGTCATGGCGACAGGCGAAGTGTGGCTCAAGGTGCCTGAGACGATGCGCTTCAACTACCGGGGAAAACTCGATCCCTGGGTAACGGGCAAAGACCTGATTCTCTACACGATCGGCCAAATTACCTTCGAAGGCGCGCTCTACCGCAATATGGAATTTACGGGGCCTGCGCTGATGCAGCTCTCCATGGAAGCCCGGCTTACTTTGACAAACATGGTGGTTGAGGCGGGGGGAAAGAGCGGTTTTATTGAAGCGGATAAGGTGACGGAAGCTTACCTCAAAGGCCGCGCCAAGCGCCCGTACACGATCTACAAGACCGATCCTGACGCCAAATTCTACGCGAACTATGATTGGGATTTGACCGGGATGGAGCCGCAGGTGGCTCAGCCGAATCTGCCCGACAAAGTGGCGGGGGTGAGCACCATCAAAGGAGCGAAAGTCCATTCCGCGTTCCTGGGCTCCTGTACGAATGGCCGCATTGAAGACCTGCGCATCGCGGCGCAGATCTTAAAAGGCCGCAAGGTCGCCAAGGGCCTGCGTTTCATGGTCATTCCGGCGACGCAGAACATCTATCGCCAGGCCCTTAAGGAAGGGCTGATCGATATCTTTATGGAAGCCGAAGCGGTGGTCTCAGCCGCCACGTGCGGACCGTGCCTCGGCGGCCATATGGGCGTTCTGGGACCTAATGAGGTGTGCATCTCGTCAAGTAACCGGAACTTCCCTGGCCGCATGGGCCATCGCGATTCCAAAGTCTATCTGGCCAACCCCGCCGTCGTCACGGCCAGCGCCATCACCGGCTACGTCTGCCATCCCGAAGAAGTCCTGGGCAAAGGCAAGACGCTCGCCGCAGCGTAACCGGGGACCATCATGATTAAAGGCACCGCTTACCAATTCGGAGACAACATCGATACAGACCAGATCATCCCGGCGATGTATTTGACGACGACCGATCCCAAGGAACTGGCCAAGCACTGCATGGAGATCGCCGATGCGGACTTTCCGAAGAAGGCCAAAGCGGGAGATATCCTGGTGGCCGGAAGGAACTTCGGCTGCGGATCGAGCCGCGAACACGCCCCTTTGTCCATCAAGGGGCTGGATCTGGGGCTCGTTATCGCGGAATCGTTTGCGCGGATCTTTTTCCGCAACTGCATCAACATCGGGATGCCGATCCTGGAATGTCCTGAAGCCGCCAAAGAGATCCAATCAGGTGATAAGCTGGAAGTCGACTTGGATCAGGGCGTGATCAAGAATCTCACCAAAGGCAAAACCTACCAAGCACAGGCTTTTCCACCTTTCATGCAAGAGCTGATCAAGGCGGGGGGGCTTATGCCCTACGTGAAAAAACGACTGGGGTCAGGCATGACAATCTGACAGTTGCACAGTCAAATAATTAAACATCGCAATTGTCAGATTGTCATGCCTGACCCCGGATGTTAACTGGGGTTGTTGTCGGGGGCGAGGCGCTTGAAGTTGACGAGCGAGAACACCAAAAGCGCCCGCTCGGCATCGATGTCGCGGGCATTCTCCACATTGTCGATTTCATTGATGAGAGTCACTTCCACACGCTGGCCTTCCTTGGCCTGAAGGACGTCCGCCAGGCGGTTGATCACATCCATCGCGCCGGTTTTGAGTGAAGCCGAGTTCTCGTCGAAAAGAAACTTCGCCTGGAGCGTGACCCGGATATACCCTTTCTGAACGTAAGTGACGTTGAGCGCGGTATCCGGCGAATTCCCTCCGTAATTCAGCGAGTTCTTCTCTTCCGAGCGCTTTTTGGCGTTGTTCACGATCTCCTGGCGGATCTGAAGCAAATACGCTTCCGCTTCTTTGGTGTTCTGTTTGCGCTGAATAGCCTTCTCAAAGCTCTCAAAAGCTTCGCCTAAGCGTCCTAGATTGTAAAGCTGAGTTCCCTGCCAGTAGTAGTTGCTGTCGGTCTGGTCCGCCGAATCGGCCGAACCCGCTGGTTT
>JBGPLV010000237.1:0-3175 GCA_041486625.1 Elusimicrobiota bacterium | reverse complement strand
GGACATGCGCACGTACGAGAACGCCTGCGCCCTGCGCATCGTCGAGAGCCAGGACGGCATGACGGCCGACTGGGTGATGCTCGAGCAGGAGCTCCTGCGCCGCATCAGCAACCGCATCATCAACGAAGTGCGCGGGATCAACCGCGTGGTCTATGACATCTCGTCCAAGCCGCCCGCGACGATCGAATGGGAGTGACCATTACCAAGAGGAGAAAAAATATGCCGACATCTACTTTGACCACCTTGCCGTTGCCGGTATTTATTCGCGGGAAAGTGCGCGATGTTTATGATTTAGGCGACCGGTTGCTCATGGTGGCCTCCGACCGTATCTCCGCGTTCGATTTTGTTCTGGGGACGCCCGTTCCCGATAAAGGCAAAATTCTGACCCAACTCTCCGCCTGGTGGTTTAAGAAACTTGAAGAGATCGCCCCGAACCATCTTATTTCTGCGGATGTCCGCCAGTTTCCCAGGGATCTCCAAGCGTATCAGGAGGCCTTGGAAGGCCGCACGATGCTGGTGAAGAAGACAGACAAGATCATGATCGAATGCGTCGTGCGCGGGTATCTGGCCGGCAGCGGCTGGAAGGAATATCAGAAAACGCAAAGCGTGTGCAGCGTGAAATTGCCGACGGGACTTAAGGAATCCGACCGCCTGCCGGAACCCATCTTTACGCCGGCCACCAAGGAGGAAGGCGGCAAGCACGATGAGAACATCTCCTTCGAGCGCATGGTCGAGATCGTCGGTCGGCCGCTGGCCGAGGAGCTGCGCGATAAGAGCCTCGCGATATATAAGAAGGCCGCCGAGATCGCTGAGGATCGCGGTCTCATTCTGTGCGATACCAAGTTTGAGTTTGGACGATTGAACGGAAAGGTCATCTTAATTGATGAAGTTTTGACGCCGGATTCCTCACGCTTTTGGGAAAAGGTGCGCTACGTGCCCGGGAAGTCCCAAGATAGTTTCGATAAACAGTACGTTCGGGATTATCTGGAGTCTATTCATTGGAACAAGCAGCCGCCGGTGCCGGAACTCCCGGCGGAGGTGGTGAGCAATACGCGCGCGAAATATACGGAGGCCTTTGAACGTCTGACCGGCGTTCCTTTTGACCGCTGATGGCGCATACCTACCTTTTTGAAGTGGGCTACAAGCCTGGTGTCACCGACCCGGTGGGCCAAGGGCTCAAGAGCGACATCGACCACCTCGGCTTGGGCCGTGTAAAAAATGTCGCGACCGCCCAGCTCTACCGGATCTACGGGCAGCTTTCGGCTGAAGAGCGTTCCCGAATTGCCCTTGACCTGCTGTGCGATCCGATTTTGAATGAGTCCCGTGAAGGCCCCACGCCCAAGAAAGACAAATCCATGGTTATCGACGTGTGGTATAAGCCGGGCGTGACGGATGTGGCAGGAGACAGTGTTCAGAAGGGAATCCGAGATTTGAGCATTAACGGCGTCAAGAATGTTCGGACGGGCATGCGTTATCACCTTCAAGGCGTCACAAGACGCGAGATCGCCGAAAAAATCGCGGTGGCCCTTTTGGTGAATCCGCTCGTCCATGATTCGATTATCTCCGCCACTACGTCGATGGCGGATCCGCCGAAGGGGTAATGGCGGACATGCTGACTAGAGATACGACACCGGTCAAACAGTTCCCGATCTTGAGCGCGGAAGACTCTCAGTTGCTTGAGATCAGCCGCCAGTCGCTTTTGTCGCTCAATCTCCAGGAGATGAAGACGATCCAGTCGTACTTTGACCGTCTGGGCCGCAACCCGACCGATGTCGAGCTGGAAACCATCGCCCAAACCTGGAGCGAGCACTGCAAGCATAAAACCTTCAGCGGCGTCATCGAATATGAGGAAAAGGGGCGCGGGTCGCGCGTCTATGATAATCTTCTGAAGGCCACCATCATGAAAGCCACCCAGGAACTGGACCGTCCCTGGTGCTGGTCCACGTTCAAGGATAATGCCGGTGTCATTGCTCTGGATGACGAATGGGGTGTCGCCTTTAAAGTGGAAACGCATAACCATCCCTCTGCCCTTGAACCTTACGGAGGGGCCGGGACGGGGCTCGGCGGCGTCATCCGAGACATCTTAGGGGTCGGCCTCGGAGCGAAGCCTATCCTGAATACGGATGTTTTTGCTTTCGCGCCCAAGGACTTGCCCGCGCGGAAAATCCCACGAGGGGTCTTGCCGCCTCGCCGCATTATCCAGGGCGTCGTGGCGGGCGTACGCGACTACGGGAATCGCATGGGAATTCCGACCGCCAACGGAGCGGTTTACTTCGATGACCGGTTTGTGGCCAATCCTCTTGTTTTCTGCGGCACGGTCGGACTCATCCCGAAAGATAAAGTAGATAAGGAAGTAAAGCCCGGGGACTTGGTGGTCTCACTTGGTGGGCGCACGGGTCGCGATGGCATTCACGGCGCCACATTTTCTTCCGCGGCGTTAGAAGAGGGCATCTCTTCTTCCGTTGTGCAGATCGGCCATGCGATTATGGAGAAGCGCGCGATGGATGTGCTTCTGGCGGCCCGCGACTCGGGGCTTTACCGCGCGGTCACCGATTGCGGAGCAGGTGGCTTCTCGTCGGCGGTGGGGGAACTCGGCTCAGGGACCGGCGTTTCAGTCGATATAGAAAAAGCCCCGCTGAAATATGAGGGACTCCTTCCTTGGGAGATTTGGCTTTCAGAAAGCCAAGAGCGCATGATTTTGGCGGTACCTCCAGAGAAATGGCTGGAGCTGAAGGCCCTGGCGGAATCGGAGAATGTTGAGGCCACTGTCATCGGAGAGTTTACGCAGGATCAAAAACTGACGGTGCGTTTCCGCGGCGAGGTCGCCGGGCAGCTGGATATGGAATTCCTGCACGACGGCATGCCGCGCGTGCACAGACGGGCCGTGTGGAGTCCCGGGGCTGAGCCCCCGATCAACCGGGCTCCGGTCCCCGTGCGCGCCAAAGACCTCGGTGTACGCGGTTCGGATTACGGGAGCATCGTGCTGAAATTATTGGCTCATCCGAACATCGCTTCCAAAAAGTGGGTGGTGCGCCAGTATGACCACGAGGTCCAGGGCGGGAGCGTCGTGAAGCCGTTTGTCGGTTTTGACCAGCGCGGGCCTTCGGACGCCTGCGTGTTCCGTCCGCGCCTCGATTCGGAGCACGCGGTGGTGGTCAGTAACGGATTTAACCCG
>JBGPLV010000236.1:0-3184 GCA_041486625.1 Elusimicrobiota bacterium | reverse complement strand
TAATCTCGAGTACACTGCCATCTACATAAAACCAAGCACTGGCTCAGGTTCAGCTTCCAGCAACGGGAGTTATGAATCCAAAATCAACCTCGCTGGGGATTTGTTGAGGTATCTGTTGCCCCCTGATCCCGATCTGCCGCCGTCATTACCACCCGGACACCAGAACACGCATTATCCTCACCACCACCTTCCCGTGCCGCCTCACCACCTACACATGACTGTCCCGGTTCACCACGACACAACCGGCCATTAGCCGCCAACCCGGCCACTAAGAAACCTCATCCCCCGCGCAAGCAATAGGAACGAAAAATCAAAAGGCAAAAGTCAAAAGGCGAAAAGCAAAAATGAGGGAAGCGGATTCTATGGTTTGAGGCGATACGAGGCAGATTTGGTCGAGCCGTCCTTTTGCACGAGGCCGGCGTTGACCAATGGCTTCAGGGTTTTGCTCAAGTAGCTGCGAGTGATACGCAATGACCGCGCCAACTCGCTTCCTCTAGTTGGCGGGGAGTTCGCCAGCGTTTGCAATATACGCTCCTGGGTCGCATTCAAGGTGATCCGCAATCCGCGGCCCGTAGAGCGAAGCGCCTGAATACGTTGTTGGGTCTTCCGGAGAATCTCAAGCACTCCTTCGCTCGTATACTCCAGCCAGTTAGTCAATAGGTCATCTTTCTCTCGTACGTCCTGGATTTCCCGGTAGTAGCGCGGCCGGTCGGCTTCGAAAAATTCATCCAGTGCGAAGATATGGTGAGCGTCAAACCCGCGGCGGAATAAGATCCAAGACCCGACGGCCCTAGCGCCCCGGCCGTTGCCATCCATAAAGGGATGGATTGAAACCAGACGGTGATGCGCGTCACCTGAGAAGCAAATAATTGTCAACTAATTGTTTCCATAATTGTATTCATAGTCGTTTTCGTACTTAAAATAAGATGCGAAAATGGAATGGACGATTAGCCGATCAGGCTGGATCTGCCTGCCAGCACGAAGGCATCTGACACACACGGGCGGATACGCCTGACGTGTGGCGCATATGGCGGGTTTGGAAGGTGAGGAAGGTTAATTGCCGACGAGGCTGGACATCTGGAAGGTGGGAAGCATGAGGCCCATGATCACAAAGCCTACGACTATGGCCATAAAGACGATCAGCAAAGGCTCCATTAACGTTAAAAGATCACGGATGGCCGCGGAGACCTCCGCGTCGTAGTAATCCGCCATTTTCGTCAACACCTCAGGGATCGCTCCCGTTTTCTCGCCGGTCGAGACCATGTTCGCCACCAGGACGGGGAAATGTTTGCTCTTGTAGAGGACGGGCGAAATCCCGTTTCCTTGCTGGACGCTCGCGAAAATCTCATCGATCACCTTTTCGAGTGTCCGGTTTTCCACGACCTGCCGGGCCACGCTGATGGCCTGAAGGGCCATGACCCCGTTCGAGACAAGGCTGGCCAGGGTGCGAATAAATCGCGTGATCACTTCCAGGGTGATCATTTTGCCGAAGACGGGGACCTTCAATATCTTGTCATCCCAGATGACCCGAAAACGCTCGTTGGTCCGTCGCAGGCGCTGGGCGTAAAAAAGAAATCCCACAAAAACGAAAGGAAGAAGAAATCCTCCTTTACGCGTGAAATTGCTGACCCAGATCAGCGCGCGCGTCGGCCCCGGCAAAGGGGCGTTCATGTCCTGGAACACCTTAACGAAGGTCGGAACGATGAACACCATCATGCCGATGACCACGATGCTCGCGACGACGGCGATCACGGCGGGGTACACCATCGCCGATCTAATTTTGGACCGCAGCTCGATTTCCTTTTCGAGAAACTCGGAGGTCCGGTTTAAGGCGTCCGGCATAAAACCGCCCGCTTCTCCGGCCGCGGTCATGCTAACGTAAACGGGCTTGAACACATCCGGATGCGCCGCCAGGGCGTCCGAGAAACGCTTACCGGAGAGGACCTCGTCGAGGACTTTTCGCAGGATCCACCCGAGTCTCGGGTTGTTCGTGTTGGTCGCCAGGCCCTGCAGGGCTTCCACGAAAGACATTCCGGCGTTGATGCTGATCGATAGCTGGCGCGTGAGCACGACGAGTTCCTTCAGCGGGACCTTGCCGGGAGGGGCGACGTTCGGGTCCGCCTGTCGATGGGGACGAAGCAGCCTGTCGAGCCAACTCTGGGCCGCGGATGAGGAGGCCGTCACGTCGGGTGCCGATACCGCTCCCATGAGGCGTAAAGGCTCAGCGGCGGGCGGAAGAGCCTGCCTGCCGGCGGGCAGCCCTGCCTGCCGGCCAGGCAGGCTTGCGGGAGTGCCGTTTGGGATTTCTTCAGACCGGCAGGAAACAAGGAACAGCCCTTTGGTCTTGAGTTTCTTCGCGAGATCGGATTTGTTGGATGCTTCGAGAACTCCCCGGGTCGTTTCCCCGGCAGAGGTGGAGGCGATATAATTGTACTTGGACACGACCGTTTACTCTTCGAGGGTGCAGACGCGCATCATCTCTTCCACGGAGGTCTGGCCCGTCACCACCGCGATCGCGCCTTCCTCGTAAAGGGTTCTCATCCCGCCTTCGCGGACGACTCCGCGAATCTCCTCTAGAGATGTCTTCGGGTCCACGGTCATCTCGCGAAGGCGAGTGGTCATTTTGAAAAACTCGTAAAGGCCTTTGCGGCCTTTGTAGCCGGTCTGGTTGCAGGCCTCACAGCCTTTGGCTGTAAAATACGTTCGAGCGCCCGTAAAATCCGGCGTGGCCTTCTCCATTTTTTCGATGATCGGTTTGGGAGGCTCATAGGCTTCTTTGCAATTGGGACAGAGGACGCGGAGCAGGCGTTGCGCGATGACCATAAGGACGGAAGCGCTGATCAAGAAGGGTTCCACGCGCATATAGCGCAAACGAGTGATGGCGCTCGGGGCGTCGTTGGTGTGCAGGGTGGAAAGCACAAGATGCCCGGTGAGCGCGGCTTGAATCGCAATTTCAGCCGTTTCCAAATCGCGGATTTCACCGACCATGATGACATCGGGGTCTTGGCGGAGAATCGAGCGTAACCCTTTAGCGAAGGTCAGTCCGACCTTGGTGTTCACTTGCACCTGGTTGACGCGGGGGAGCTGGTATTCGACGGGATCCTCGAGGGTGACGATGTTGGTATCCGGCGCATTCAAGATCGTAAGACCTGTATACAAAGTGGTCGATTTACCGCTTCCGGTC
>JBGPLV010000235.1:0-3214 GCA_041486625.1 Elusimicrobiota bacterium | reverse complement strand
AGCTCGGGCATATGGCTGTCAAATCCGAGTTCCCGTAAAGCGAAGATCGTCATGTCCGCTCGCGCTTTCGGCGTTTTTTCTGTGACCATGAGCCGCACCAAAAGCGGATGCACATCGGCCACCTTCAGCTTGGCGAGGTCGCCCAAAAGAGCAAGGATTTCGATTTTTCCTTGCTCCGGCGTGACCACTCCCACATATTCAGCTGCCCCGAAGTCGCCGGCCAGCACGGTGTGTCCCGTATTCTCAAGACGCAGATTTTCCGGGTGCATGTCGTTCAGACTGGTCATGCCTCGATACCCCAGCCGATGCACGCGGATAGCCGCCACCAGACCATCGCCCGTGATGTGCTGCAAAAACTCTTTTCCGGTCCACCCGTGCTCCACAGCAATCTGTTCTATATATTGCATACGACCGTTGGCCATCACGCCGTCCGTAATGTTCATCAACCGTTTGCCGTCCACATAATCAAAGACCACTATCCCCAACGGCGCGGACTTGGCGAAGTTGAACGATTTGCCATAAAGATCAGCTTGGCCCTCGAAAGCGGAAAAGCACACTGGTCTTACTACGCCCGGTCCTTCGGGATCACTAGCGTAGGCCTCCCACATCTTCTTGGCCAATTCAAAATGCACAGGGTAAATCATGTCACGGTCTTCATCCTCGCCTGGAATTTTCAGCTCGACGGCCCAGCGCCGTATCGGCTGAACATGGATGGCCGTCACTGCTTTAATTGGAATTTCTTCGTCCTTGTTTTCAAATTTCAGAAAACCGCCATCCTGTGTTCCTTTCAATTTCGTCAGCCGCCCCGTGTGCGATCGTGGCGCCCCCCCTTCTGTCCATTCCACTGTGATCTCCTGCGAGTCGCGAATCCATTGTGCAAGGAACCGGAAATTCGCCCGCATCTCCGGTCCGGGCGTGTAATGAACGATCTCGGAGTCTGGCGCGGGCATTTCGCGATAGACAATGTGGCGCCGGAACGATTCGCCGATGGGAGCCATTGTGAGTTCCCGCAATCGGATTGTGATATCCAGCATTTTGGCGGTACCGATGGCACTGGACCAGTACTTGTTCATCAGGGAATAGTCGTAGACCTTACGAAGCACACTTAAAACCGTAAGGTATCGGGCGGAGCGCCCGGGGTCTTCTAGGATGGCGGCCAGTGTAGGGAGGTGCTCCCTCATCCGTGCCTGCTCGTCGTTGTACCACTCCGACGAGATCGTCTTCAGTGTTTCTCCATCCGGTTGAAAAATGAATTCATCCAATATCCGCTCAAAGTTTCCCTGCTGATCCGGGTAGCGTGCTGCCAAGGCCGTGAGAGACCGCAACGTCTGGTACCGGATTTCTGGCGAGGCCGAGGTCTTCAGGATATGCTGCAGAACTTCAAAGGCTCGGGAGGGTGCGTTGTCCCGGAGAGAAGCTTGATAAGCCACAGCTTCCAACGGGATCCGGCGGTCGCAGGGGGTGCCGCAGAGGCGCTCGATGGCAAAGAGCATCCGATCAAGCGTTTGTTCTTCAGTGATTTGGCCGCGTTCCGTCGTCACGGAAGGAACCGGTTTCTGTGCCAACGTTTTCTCAAGAGCGTCCACGAGTGCCGGGAGTGCCGGGGCGGATGAGAGGCCCGCATGTGCCAGAGTCACGGCCGCCCTGTAGCGGGTTTCAACATCGGCCTCATTCAGCATCGTGATAGAGTTCGGAATGAGGATCGGCGCCAGCATTCCCTCCATGCCGCCGATGATCCAGCGGATGAATTTGAAAGCAATGGTAAAGGGTTTATAAGCGTCTATGAAGATGAACAAAGGCTCTACTTCGCCGTGGAGATCTTTATACTCACGAATGACTTTTGCCGCGAAGCCAGATTCAAAATGCGTGATGCCCTGCAAGTCCCGATACTCGACGGTGACTGGTTTCGCGTCCTGGGCCCAGGACTCCAACAACTCGAGTTCCTTGGGCGTCGGAGGTTCGGAAAGACGCAATGGAATAATACGATCGAAGACAACTCCAATTAAGCCAAGGCCAAGACTAATGGAAGTCACCGTACTCCATCCGGGATGTATATGTGCATGGCCAAGCAAAACAAGAATAGTCAACGGCAGGGCAATGATGGGCATGATCTTTATCCAGATGGATAGGGGATGACCGGGATTCGACGGGTGAGTGAAAGGAATCGCGGGAACACCGAGTGCTTGCTCTTCGAAAAATAATTCTCCCCTCACCCGAGCTTTGCACGCCCTCTCCCACGTTGGGGAGAGGGGATAATTGAAAGTGGTTGCCGTCGCGGAGTCTGCAAGCAAGCAGGGAATCAGAAGTAAGACGACTATTCGTTTGGCGAGGGATGGCATTTGGAGAGGTATTTTACGTCAGGGCGGACGATGATCCAATGGGCCGGTCGGCCAAATATGGATGGGTCAACTGGACGGCGTAGGATGGGCCTAACACCCGCCAGTGACACGCGGGGATGACAGGGACGTAAAAAGCCCTCAGAGAAGTTATCCCTGAGGGCTTTTTGTACAAATAATCGCTACGGTTTAGGCGTCGAAGTACAGCTGGAACTCGGCCGGATGCGCCTGCCTGCCGGCAGGCAGGGTCGCAGCCGCATTCAGTTATGCGTCAAAATATAACTGAAACTCCGCTGGATGTGGCCGTAAGCGGACGTAGTCGATTTCCTTCTTTCTCTTGTAGTCGATGTAGGTCTCCAAGAGGTCCTTCGTGAAGACGTCGCCTTTGAGCAAGAACGCGTGGTCCTTCTCGAGCGCGTCGAGTGCGCCGCCCAAGGAATCCGGCACGGTCTTAATCTTCGCCAGCTTCTCCGGGGAGGCTTCGAAGAGGTCGAAGTCCGCGGGTTCGCCTGGGTCGATCTTATTCTGAATACCGTCCAAACCTGCCATGAGCATGGCGGCGAAGGCCAGATACGGATTGCAGGTGGCGTCCGGCGCGCGGAACTCGACGCGCTTGGCTTTCGGCTCATCCGAGTACGTCGGGATCCGGCAAACCGCGGAGCGGTTGCGGGCCGAGTAGCAGAGGTTCACCGGGGCTTCAAAGCCCGGCACTAAGCGGCGATATGAGTTGGTGGTTGGCGAGGTAATTGCTAGGAGCGCCGGCGCGTGCTTCAGGAGACCGCCGATGTACCACATTCCGATCTGAGAGAAGTGCGCATAGCTCGCCTTCTTGTCGAACATCAGCGCTACGCCGTCTTTCCAGATGCTCTGGTGGCAGT
>JBGPLV010000234.1:0-3254 GCA_041486625.1 Elusimicrobiota bacterium | reverse complement strand
CGACTCCCGCCCCGCTCACCATTTGAACGATTTCATTTTGCACAGGGATCGCCGGCAGATCCTGGAGCACCGGCAGGCTCATAACGGGGCTAAACTCTTCCCAATAGGCACTTCGTTGATAAAAGATCAGTTCGTCCAATCCTTCCAGAGACCCTTTTAAGAAGTCGAGGGTCGCGCTTAATTGGTCCAGGAACGGTTTATCCGATCCCAATAATCGTCCCACACCATAAACTACGGCCAGCTCATGGCTCGTCCGGTGAAGACGCTCCAGCGAGGATTGCAAAAGGGCCATGAGAAGCGGCTGACTGGCTTCCGGGTTTTTTTTCATCCACTCGCGAAGCTGAGATCCGCGTATGGCGACGAGTGTCCCGTCTTTCGAGGCCGAAGCCAGGGCGACACGCGGGCTGTCCTCAAAAATGGACGCCTCACCGAAGAGCCCCCCGGGACCTATAACACCGAGGACTTTGGGCGGAAAGCGACGGTCCTTTGATACGCGCTGAATCGCCACTTCGCCCGAAAGAATTCCGAAGCAATATGGGGACGGCTCTCCCTGGCAGAACACGGTTTCGCCGGCCCGGATCATGCGCATGGAAGCAAAGCCCGTGAGCTGATCGAGAACGGAATCGCCCAAGACACTGAAGCCCTGGAGGGACTTTAACGCTTGTCTCAATTCACCGGACATAAAAACTCCTTACGCCGCCATCGCCGCGGGAGGCCCGCTTTTAATGAGTTCGGGGCGGTTGGCTTTGGCCAGCGCCTCTTCCGTAGAAATCAATCCGCGCTTGACCAGTTCAGCGAGCGCCTTATCCAAACTGATCATCCCCACCCGCGCACCCGTATCGATCGCTCCATAGATCTGATGGCTTTTCCCTTCCCGAATAAGATTCGATATCGCCGGCGTGACGATCATAATCTCGCGCGCCGCGACGCGGCCTTTCGCGTTCAGCTTGGGGATAAGCGTTTGGCAGACTACCGCCTTCAAGACGCTTGAGAGCTGAATGCGCACCTGCTGTTGCTGGTGGGCGGGAAACACGTCAATGATTCGGTCGATCGTTTGCGCCGCGTCCGTCGTATGCAGGGTGGCGAATACGAGGTGCCCCGTCTCCGCCATCGTGAGGGCCGCGCCGATCGTCTCTAGATCCCGCATTTCACCGACCATCACGACGTCGGGATCCTGCCGGAGCGCGTGCTTCAAGGCCGCCGCAAAGCTGTGCGACTGTTGACCGATTTCTCTCTGCCGGACAACGGAATTCTTGTTTTCATAGACAAATTCGATGGGGTCTTCGATCGTCAAAATATGGCTGTGGCGCCTGAGGTTGATCAAGTTGACGAGGCACGCCAGCGTCGTGGACTTCCCTGAACCGGTGGGCCCCGTCACGAGCACAAGCCCTCTCGGCAGATTCGCCAAATCGGTGATTACAGGGGGCAGGGAAAGGTCCTCCGGAGAAGGGATTTTGCTCGCGATCACGCGCAAGACGGCTTCGACGCCGTTTTTCTGGATGAGCACATTCGCGCGAAAGCGCGAGACCTGGTCAACCGCCACCGAAAAATCGAGCTCCCAGTCCTGCTCAAAGCGCGCGCGCTGCTCGTCCGATAAAAGGGTATAGACCATGCGTCGAGACTCCTCGGCGGCCAGCACCGGAAATTCCGTCATCGCTTTCAAATCCCCATCGTGGCGAATCATGGGCGACTGTCCGATAACCAGATGCAAATCCGAGGCGCCTTTTTGCACCGCCGCTTTCAAGATATCGATCATTTCCATAGGATCTCTCCTCGTGCTGCCATCTAGGCCGCCGTTTGTGGCCCCATGAAGTCTGTACCGCGGCGCTTGTGCGCCGGCACTTCCACTCCCGCGTGACGCAAAGACAAATCCTGGGCGGTGATGAGACCTTTCTTCGCCAACTCTCCTATGGCGCGATTCAAACTGATCATGCCCTCGCGGGCGCCCATCTCGATGGCGGAATAGATCTCATGGGTCTTGCCCGTCCGAATGAGGTTTCCGATGGCCGCGTTCACAATCATGATCTCCCGTACCGCGACCCGGCCCTTCCCATGCGCCCGGGGCATTAGCGTCTGAGCGATGACCGCTTTAAGAACTCCGGCCAGCTGCGCGCGGATTTGCTGTTGCTGTCTGGCGGGAAACACATCGATCATTCGATCTACGGCTTGCGGTGCATCATTGCTATGGAGAGTGGCCAGAACGAGATGCCCTGTTTCCGCAACAGTCACCGCTGCCGAGATTGTTTCAAGGTCCCTCATTTCACCTACCAGCACGACATTCGGGTCCTGCCGCATGACGTAGCGCAAGGCGATTGCAAATCCCGGAGCATGAATCCCAATCTCGCGCTGACTGACCACGCAATTCTTGTTTGAGTGAACAAATTCGATGGGGTCTTCGATGGTAATGATATTCCCCCGCCGTCTCTGATTAATGAGGTCCACGAGACACGCCATGGTCGTGGATTTCCCTGCCCCTGTGGGTCCGGTCACCAACACCAGCCCCGCCGGCAAATTGGCGAGGTCCGTGACCACCGGGGGCAGCATGAGCTCTTCGGGAGTAGGGATCTCGGTTGGAATCAGACGCAAAACGGCTTCCATACCATTACGCTGGAACAAAGCATTCCCCCTGTACCGAACGTCCGGCAGATTGATTGAAAAATCGATTGAATGTTCCTTCCCGAATCGCGCGCGCTGCTCATCTGTTAACAGACCCAGGATCAGCTGTTGGGTTTCTTGGGGAGTGTAGGCGCGTGCGTTGGGGAGGGCGATAAGCTGACCATCAATTCGATAGAGCGGAGGCGCTCCCGGAACAATATGCACGTCAGACGCCCTTTGGAGTGCGGCTTCCGTTAAGAGGTCAAGCGCTTGCACGCTTGTATCCTTAGCAGGGAAATGTATAAATTTAAAGGGGAATTTTTGGGTTTGTTACTTGAAGAAAATATCGGCGAGCTTAAGCCATTCCGGGGTCACGGTTTTGAGTCTAGCCGTGGCTTCCTGAAGAGATACACCGACGACGTCGTTGCCTCGGAGCGCCACCATCTGGCCGAACTTCCCCTGGGCTACAAGCTCCGCCGCCTTGGCCCCCACGCGGGTGCCAAGGATCCGGTCAAAGAGGGTGGGGCTTCCGCCGCGCTGAACATGCCCAATGACCGCCGAACGGGTCTCAATGCCGGTCTCTTTTTCAATAATCTCGGCGACTTTCTCGCCCAGCCCGCGATTTTTAAGGAGCATGTGCCCAAACTGATCGAGTGCTT
>JBGPLV010000233.1:0-3304 GCA_041486625.1 Elusimicrobiota bacterium | reverse complement strand
ATGCCGCTTGCCATACGGGGACTGAACATCATGCCGGCGGCTTCTTTGGCGATCGCAATGACGCCTTTCATCTGTGTCACCGGCATCGCATAGATATACACGACGTTCAGAAGCAGATAGAGCGCGGCGGTGAGGCAAACTCCGAGGATGAGCGACAGAGGAATCGTGCGCGAGGGCTTGAGGACTTCGCTACCGACATAGACCGTCGCGTTCCAGCCGCTGTAGGTGTACATGATCGGGATAAGAGCCATCGCTAGTCCTGAGAGAACCCAGACTCCACCGGCCTCCGGCCGAATAGGATGGATGTTCGAAAAGCGGCCGTGCCCGATCAAAGCAGCGGCCCCGGCGAACCCCAGGATCGCGAGTATCTTCAAAAAAGTGATCGCGTCCACCACACCGGCTCCGACTTTGACGCCGATGTAATTCAGTGTCCCGAACACGAGGATGAGCCCGATCGCACAACCCTGAACGGCCCAAGGGGAGCTGATCCCCGCATACTTCGAAAAACCCACCGAAAGGATCGCGATGGTGCCCGATTGGGTGATGAAGGCGGCCGACCAGCCGTAAAGAAACCCCCAAAGAGGGCCGTAGGACTCGCGTAAGAAAACGTAGTTGCCGCCGGCCTCCGGGTAGGCCGCCCCCAACTCCGCATAGGAAAGCGCTCCGCTGATGGCCAGAATCGCCCCCAGGCCCCAGGCCAAAAAGACCAACCCGGAAGAGGGGAGAAGGGTCGCGATGCGGCCGGGCGTGGTAAAAATGCCCACCCCGATCATATTCCCGACAACGAGCATCGTGCAGGAAAAAAGCCCCAGCGCCCGTTTTAGTTCTTTGGACTCATTCATATCCTGTAACCTGCTTTTTACATTCCGTTCACGCCGCCGTAACAGTCACCCACTAGACTATGACCAAGGAGATAACGATGGACCTTCTAGCACTCAGCGGATTGTGGATCGGAATGGGCCTCGTCGCTTTCGGGTTCTTCCAAGCCCGCCGCCTCATACACATCCGCTAAACCCATTTGTCGACATAGTCATGACTGAGACAACGCCCGGTAGGGTGCTGTCTCTTTTTATTTCCATATTAGACCTAATTTTAGACCTGAAAATAAAAATCCCGGCGCTTATTGGCCGGGAAAAGTGAAAACTAGGGGGTCTCGAATTTCGAAGTACATTAGTAGTTTAGCATACATTTTTCGATTTGGCAAGGATTATTTCTTCGGATGTAATAACGATCTGAGCCTCAATGGTTTTGGGGCCATTTAATAAACTCACCTGCTCGCAGCGCAGGCCAGCGGCCTCTAACCGAAAGACATGTCGCTGCGGATCCACCAACTCTCCCGTGATCTCCGCGCGCAACCTTCCGGCTCCGGTACGCTCCGCCTCGAACTCCTGAAAGCGCGATTTTTTGAACAAGATGCGCTGATCACAGGCCAAGTGGAGAAGCGCGTTGACCCATCCCTGGAGCAGCCCAGACGCATCGACGGCCTCAACGACCACCTTCTCGCGCAGCGCGACGCCTACGGTTTCAGGATCGATCAGCGCTTTAAGCAGTTCATGGGCCGCATTTTCGAATAGTTGGGGCAGAGAGTTGCCCTGGATTTGAAGAATCACTTTTTGAGCGGCAGTTCTTCCTGCTTCTCGTCTTCGTCGTCTTCTTCTTTGGCCAGCGGGGTGATGGCGGCGAGCTTATCGTCTTCGGCTTGGCGAACCAGGCGCACGCCTTGAGCGTTGCGGCCAATGATGGAAACATCTTTGGCGGGAAGGCGGATGCTCATGCCCTTTTCGGTCATGATCATCACATCATCCCCATCATTGGCGATAATGAGACCGACGACCGGACCATTGCGGTCCGTCGTCTTGATGTTGATGACGCCGTGACCACCGCGGGATTGGAGACGGTATTCATCAATATCGGTGCGCTTGCCATAGCCGTTTTCCGTCCCGATCAAAATGGTGTCTTTGTTGCCCACGGCTTCCATGCCGACCACGCGGTCGCCCTTTTCTAGCTTGATCCCGCGGACGCCCATGCCGGCGCGACCGATGGGGCGCACTTCTTCTTCCTCGAAGCGGATCGCGAGGCCCCCGCGGGTACCGATGATGATCTGAGATTTTCCATCTGTCCGCTTCACGCCGATCAGGCTGTCTTCCTCATCCAGCTTAATAGCGATAATGCCGCCGCGGCGCGGGTTGGCAAACTCCGAAAGCGGTGTTTTCTTCACCGTTCCGTGGGACGTCCCCATAAAGAGGAAGGTTTCTTTCGCGCCTTTGGCATCGAAGGAATCGACCGGGATCGCCGCCGTAATCTTTTCTTCCTGCGTGGAGAGCTGAATAAAATTGGCGATCGATTTCCCCTTGGCGGCGCGTCCGGCCTCAGGAACTTCGTAGACCCGCGTCCAATAGACGCGGCCCGTATTGGTGAAAAGGAGGAGATAGGCCAGGGTGTTCGTGACAAAGAGTTGCTCAACATAGTCCTCCTCGCGCGTCGTCATGCCGGTGACGCCCTTGCCGCCGCGGCGTTGAGAACGGTAGGCGGTGACCGGGAGCCGCTTGACGTAGCCGGCATGCGAGAAGGTGACCACCACATCTTCGTGCGCGACCAGATCTTCACTGGCCATCTCTTCGGCCGCGGCCGTGACCTTCGTACGGCGTTCATCGCCGTATTTCTCTTTGAGTTCCTTGAGCTCGGTTTCGATGATCCCCAAGATCTTTTTGGGGTCGGCCAGGATGCCTTTTAAGCGCGCGATGGTCTTTAAGAGTTCTTCATACTCATCTTCAATCTTTTTTCGTTCCAGGCCCGTTAGCTGCTGCAGGCGCATGTCCAGGATGGCTTGTGCCTGAATGCGGGAGAGTTCGAAATTTTCCATCAAGCGCAGCCGGGCCGTGTCTGTGTCTTTGGACTCGCGGATGGTCTTGATCACCTTGTCCAGGTGATCCAGCGCGATCTTCAAGCCTTCCAGGATGTGGGCGCGGGCTTCGGCTTTGGCGAGTTCATATTTTGTCCGGCGGACCACGACGTCCTTGCGATGTTCCACATACCAGTGGAGCATCTCGCGCATGGAGAGCACCTTGGGCCTGCCGTTGACAAGTGCCAGCATGATGACGCCAAAGGACGTCTCCAGCGCCGTATGTTTGAACAGCTGATTAAGAACGATCTGGGCGTTGCCCTCGCGCTTGATTTCGATGACCAGGCGAATGCCGTCGCGGTCCGACTCGTCGCGGATGTCCGAGATGTCCTCGATTTTCTTGTCGCGCACGAGGTTCGCGATGGACTCAATGAGCGACGTCTTGTTCACCTGATAGGGGAT
>JBGPLV010000232.1:0-3310 GCA_041486625.1 Elusimicrobiota bacterium | reverse complement strand
CTGATCATTCTGATCCTCAATGCGGGCTTTGAGAAATGGCCCCAGATCGCTCCGCATCTGCTGGGCGGAGGGGAACTGATTTTTCGAGAGGTCCTGGAGCGCACTCCTTTTTGGCTCGTCTTTTGGGTGACGATCCTGACGATCGTCTCCGGAGTCCTGTACATCCGTAAGTACTCTGGCCTTCTCAAACAAGAATTCTCCATACTGAAGACAGCGGACGCACGATGAAAAAAAGAACGTCATCCCCCGCGGTCGCTGGCGGGGGATCCATACAGACATGATGGATTCCCGCCTACGACTTGCGGGAATGACGGCATGGGTCGTGAAAGCTCTTGCCTCCTGCTTTTTTTTGACATATCCGCTTGTGCGCTGGTCAAAAGAGCGTGGTTGGCGGTGGACAGGCGCAGGGATGATCGGCACTCTAGCCGGCCTTCTCACGGCGAAATTCCTGCCTGCTGATTCGCTTCGCTGCAGCCTGACTCTGGCCGGAGCGCTATTCGTGAGCGTCGCGGTCTCGGACGCCGCGGAGTCTCTCCTGGGACAGAAGGATGACCAGCGGATCGTGATCGACGAGTGGGTCGGGTATCTAGCGAGTGTAGCGCTTCTTCCCAAAACGCCCGCGACCCTCTTGTCCGCGTTTGTGCTTTTCCGCCTCATCGATACGCTCAAGCTCTTCGGGATAAATCAATTGGCCAAACTTCCGGGCGGATGGGGTGTCGTGATGGATGATTTTGCCGGCGGGATTGTGGTGAATGCGATACTTCGCTTTTTGCCTCTTTCTTAGCCTGGGAGTTGTGATGAATTCTGCCGCTTCCGCAAAACCCAACCGTCTCATCCGTGAGAAAAGCCCGTATCTGCTTCAGCATGCCTATAATCCCGTGGATTGGTTCGCTTGGGGTCCCGAAGCCTTCGAAAAAGCGCGCAAGGAAAATAAGCCTATCCTTGTGTCCATCGGATACTCGACCTGCCACTGGTGTCATGTCATGGAGCATGAGTCCTACGAAGATCCCGAAGTCGCCGCGCTCATGAACCAATATCTCGTCAATATCAAGGTGGACAGGGAAGAGCGGCCGGACGTCGACAAGATCTATATGACGGCGGTTTCCGCAATGGCCGGTCAAGGCGGCTGGCCATTGAATGTCTTTTTAACTCCGGACTTAAAACCTATCTTCGGAGGAACCTATTTTCCGCCGCAGGCGAAGTGGGGACAACCCGCGTGGAAAGACGTCGTCACCCAGATTGGAACGTCCTGGCAGAACCCCGAGAGCCGTCAAAAGATGCAGGGGGCCGCTTCGAGCATCACGGACTCTCTGAAGAAATATACCGAGGTCTCCCATGAGCCTGTCGAAGGCAACCCCGCTTGGCTTGAGCAAGGTTTTAAATCCCTAAAGGCCACGTATGACTCCGCGCGAGGAGGATTTGGCCGTGCGCCCAAATTCCCCATGCCGGTCTACCATAATTTTCTTTTGCGCTATTATGCGCGGACCAAGAACAAAGAGGCGCTGGAAATGAGTCTCCACACACTCCATGAGATGGCCAAAGGGGGGATCTATGATCATTTGGGCGGAGGTTTTGCGCGCTATTCCACCGATGACAACTGGCACATCCCGCATTTCGAGAAGATGCTTTATGACAATGCGCAGCTCGCCGTCAATTATCTGGAGGCTTATCAAGTCACGCATGACGACGAACTCAAGCGCGTGGCGCAGGAAACCCTGGCCTATATTCAGCGCGATATGACCCATCCGGAAGGAGGGTTCTACTCCGCGGAAGACGCCGACAGTCTTCCATCGGCGGACGCCAAAGAGAAGAAGGAAGGAGCGTTCTACGTCTGGGAAAGGCATGAGGTCATGGGTATTGCGGGCGACAAAGCGGCGGAGATCTTCTGTTTCCGCTACGGGGTTCGCGAGGGGGGGAACGCCGCGAGCGATCCTCATGGAGAATTTACTAATAAGACCATTCTTTATATCGCTCATTCAATTCCTGAAACAGCGAAGCAATTTCAAATGTCGGAATCCGACACGGCGGTGCTTCTTGAGCAGGCTAAGAAGAAATTGTTGGAGGCCCGCTCGCGGCTGCCCCGGCCGCATCTGGATGACAAAATCATCAGTGGCTGGAATGGTCTGATGATCTCAACGTTTGCCAAGGCCTATCAGGTTTTAGGAGATAAGGCCTATCTGGAATCGTCCCAGCGCGCGGCCCAATTCTTGAAGAGCAAGCTTTACGATCCAAAGACGCACGAGCTGTATCGTCGCTGGCGTGAAGGGGATAGACAAGCACGCGGGATCGCGGACGACTACGCTTTTCTCACCCAGGGCCTGATCGATCTCTATGAAGCGGACTTCAACCCGGAGTGGCTGGACTGGGCCATCGAGCTCACGGAAGCCCAGAATAAGCGCTTTTACGATGCCGAAAAGGGCGGCTTTTTCATGACAGCGCTAGATCAAGACGCCAATCTTCTCCTGCGCGTGAAAGAAGATATGGACAATGTCGAGCCGTCCGCCAGTTCTGTCGCGGCACTGAACCTTTTTCGACTCGCTCAGTACACGGATCGTAAGGACTTCCAAGAGATGGCGGAAAAGACACTCGGGTCCTTTGGGGCCAACCTAAAAGAATCGCCGCGCGCGCTCCCGCAGATGCTGGTGGCTTTAGATTTTGCTTTGACCGAGCCGCGCCAGATCGTGATCGCCGGAAACCCGGGCGCCGAAGACACACAGGCGATGCTCCGATCTGTGCACCGGCACTTTATCCCTGTCAAAACCGTCATACTGGCCGATGGCGGATCCGTTCAAAAGCACATGGCCGAGATGCTTGACTTTCTGGGAACCATACATCCCCTCCAAGGCAAAGCCACGGCCTACGTCTGCGTACGCCACACCTGCAAGCAGCCGACCGACAATGTACAGGTTTTCGATAAGCTATTGACTGCCTTTTAATACCTGGAGAGGGCCCCCAGGCTGGGTGAGCTGCGCGAAGAGTGCGAACGCTTGTTTTTTGATCTCTTCAAAATGCTCACGTTCGGGGGAGGGGACGCTCTTGCGGTTACTTTTCAGTTTAAGTTTGAAAAAGTTGACAAGTTGGCCGTCGCGTTCGAACCCAAAATGCAGATGCGGTCCCGTCGACAGACCCGTCGATCCCACAAACCCTACCACTTGCCCCTGTTTCACGTGCGATCCAATGTGAACCCCGCGCGCATATCCGCGCAGATGCCCGTAGACCGATACATAACTGCCCATGTGCCGCACGCGAAGTTCATTGCCTAATCCGCCTTCCCAGCCTTTGGAAATAACCACGCCGTCGGCAATACTCG
>JBGPLV010000231.1:0-3317 GCA_041486625.1 Elusimicrobiota bacterium | reverse complement strand
CTTTTCGGTACTTTTTGCAATCCTTAATTAAGGGGGTACTTGGGGCTGCAATCAATTACAGTAATCACTGTAGTTACTTACAGTGAAGGGGTTCCGACTTCTGTATTTTAAGGGCCAAAAACCATGTGGTCACTTTTGTGGTCACTTTGTCGCAGTATGTAATGGGGGTCTACGGTAAGGTTGGGAACTGCTCTCCGTCGGAGACGGCAGACATCGGTATGATACGGAAAGGCTTCTGAACAGCTTATGAAGTCCGCCACACGACTGGCGGATCCGCCGGACGTTTGGCGGACTGCCGGCTCGCTCTAACCAGCTGACCTACCCCGCCGTAAAAGGGGGCTAGAGAAGGGTCGTAAGAGGGGGCTGGCAGCGCTTGGGACAGCGCAGGCGAGCCTTCCAGCGGCGGCGGAGCCCCCAAGGGGGATATAGGCGGAGTTCAAGGCGCTTGCAAGTGCACTTAAAGAAGAGCGGCTGGGAGTCTTTCCCCCATTTCATGGCCTTCATTTTGATGTGTGGGGACGCCTCGGGCTCGGTCTCCCATTCAATAGGAAGCACGCTTCCTCCATCCGCCGCCCCGCCTTTGTGCTTCTCCAAAGCGGCCAAAACGTCCTTGGCTTCCAGGGGAAGCAAATAGTACCCGATTTTCCAGATAGGACTGTCCTTCACGTCCCCCTCATCCGCCAGAAAAAGCAGATAGCGGCCTAAGGCGCCGAAGGCCTTCTCAAAGAACTTTGGCGGGCCTTCCGAAACGAAATCGGACGGCTTTAAATTCAACTTCTGGTTGCATTCCCTGAGGGAAAGCGAAATGGATTCGGCGTCCGGCTCCGAACCGTAGCGGCCGCTTAAGAGTTTACCCATTGAAAGTCGCCTTTTTTCAGACTATATCCAAAACACGCATGGATTCAAACGCTCATCTATCCGATCTGTTAAACATGTCCTCCCGCACGAGCACATTTGTGTCCATAGACGTCGTGGGCTCGACCCGCATCAAAACAGGCCAGAACGAGCAGGACATTATCTACACTTTTTTAGCGTATCACAAATTGGTGAGCGATTTGGCCTATACGCACCATGGAGAAGTGACAAGCGTCACAGGCGACGGAATGATGTGCCGCTTCCAACGTCCGGAAGACGCAGCGGGCTTGGCGCAGGAACTTTTGGCGCAGCTCCCCACATTTAACAAGAAGCAAAACCACCTGACACACCCCATGGAACTCCGGGTCGGCGTGCATACGGGAGAAGTTTTTGAAAGTGAATCCATGGCCTCCGGACAGATCATCTCGAAAACCCTAGACATCGCCGCCAAACTCCAACAAGGCGCTGAGGTCAATCACGCGCAGTTTTCGGAAGCGACCGTTTCGCTTTTAGGAGAAAAGGCCAAGGGTTTCCGGCGCGCGGGCTGGAATGCCGCTTTAGGAACAAACGTCTTCGATTACGCGCCCGAAGGAGCGGCCGGCGCTGTGCAAGCACGCAAGCTGCCCGAGCCCGCGCGCGTTTTGATCATCGAGCCCGAACTGAGCGAAATCTCCAAGCTCAAGAAAACGCTTTCCGGAAACCGGTTTGTCGGCTTTACGGTCTTCAACCAAAACCAAGCGACTCTGGCGATCGGCGCATGGATTCCGCACCTGGTGATGCTAAGCCTTGATCTTCCATGGAAGACGGGGTGGGAATTTCTGACAAGCCTCCGGCGCGACCCCGCCATGTCACAGGTTCCGGTTGTGGCCATGTCCCATGAATCAACAGGGGACACTATTCAAAAGTCCTTTAAGATCGGAGCGAACGGTTTCTTGAGAAAGCCGATGGATGAGCAGCAGATTTTAAAGCGGATTGAGATGGTCCTGCGCGAGTTCTACCTATAAAAAAGCCGGGCAACCCACGAAGGTTTTGACCCCAGACGCCGCAACGAGGTGGCGCTGGCCGCGCGCACAAGCGCGTCACCCCGGCGCCAGCTTTTCTTTAGCGCCGCGATGCCTTCGCGTCCTCCCGATTCCCCCAGGGCGCAGGCCGCCTGGAAAGCGACCTCGTGATTGGGATGGCCAGAGAGCTTGGCCAGGACAGGGGCTACACGGGTATCCTGAAAAGTCCCTAGCACATTCGCGAGAAAGCTCTGGATGATGGGGTGCGGTCGTTCCGCCTCGGATAGAAGGATCGGGATAACTTCCGGCTCATGAAACTCGGCCAGTGCCCATACCGCCGCCATGCGGAGTTCTTCATCGCCCATCTTGGCCGCCTGCGCCAGGACAGGAATAGCCCGGCGGTCTCCTATTTTGCCGAGCGCCAGAGCCACTCCGGCGAGTCCGGGTTTGGCGAAATCGCTCAAAATACTGATCAGGGCCTCGACAACCCCAACACCGCGCTGGGCCACGCGAACGACCGCCTGATCACGAACGAAGGGGTCTTCGCTGGCAAGCTCTATCAAATCGTCCTCAAAATATCGATCGGTAAGGGGAGCGTCCACCACGACGGTGTCCATCGCGACCGGCTTGCCCTGTTCATCGCGATGGCAATAGGGGCAGACCGTGATGGAACGGGGAATGTCCTTCTGGCAAAAGGGACATGGCTTTAGAATCATGGCAATAGGTTTTGACAGGAGAAAGGAAAGATTGCAAGAGAGATGTAGGGGCGCACAGCTGTGCGCCCTTACAGGTCTATCGTCGTTTGGCGGGCAACAAGGCCGCGACGGTTTCCCCGAGGGCCTCGGGACTGGGCGCCACGCGAATCCCGGCGCGTTCCAGGGTCTTCATTTTCTCCGCAGCGGTGCCGCTCGCGCCTTCGATGATGGCCCCCGCATGGCCCATGCGACGCCCCGGGGGCGCCGTCTGGCCGGCGATAAAAGCGGCCATGGGCTTGGACATATTTTTCTTAAAGTACTCAGCCGCTTCGTCCTCCTGACGACCTCCGATCTCTCCGATCAGAAGAACAGCCTCCGTTTGGGGATCTTTCTCGAAGAGAGCCAGAAGATCGATGAAACTTGAGCCATTGATGGGGTCCCCTCCGATCCCGATCACCGTTGACTGCCCGATGCCGCGCTGGGTCAGTTGCCACACGGCTTCATAAGTGAGCGTCCCGGAGCGAGAAATGACTCCGACGGAACCCGGCTTGTGAATGTATCCGGGCATAATCCCGATCTTGCACTCGCCGGGGGTGATAAGACCGGGCCCGTTCGGTCCGATCAAGCGGCCCGGCCAACGGGAGGAAGCGAGTTTCGCTTTGACGCGCGCCATGTCGAGAACGGGAATCCCTTCCGTGATCGTCACGATGAGGGGAAGCCCGGCATCGGCCGCTTCCAAGATGGCGCCCGCCGCAAACGGCGCGGG
>JBGPLV010000230.1:0-3357 GCA_041486625.1 Elusimicrobiota bacterium | reverse complement strand
CCAATTCTTTCACCAGCTTGTCGTAACGCCCACCGGCGGCCAGAGCGTCCTGAGCGCCGAGAGCATTGGAGGTGACCTCAAAGACCGTGCGGCTATAGTAATCCAGCCCCCGAACGAGGCGCGGCACGACCTCAAAGACACCACCGGATTGATTCAATAGATCCTGCACCTTTTCGAAATGCGTCCGGCAGTCGGTGCACCAGAACTTGTCAACGGTGGGAACATGCGCCAGTTTAGGTCCGTCCACCTTGCAGTCCAAAACCCGCAGCGGATTTTTCTGGGCGCGACGCTGGCAATCTACGCAAAGGGTAGGCAATATCCCTTTGATGTGGGCGGTCAAAGCGGCCAGATATTTGGGGCGGCACAGGGCATCTCCCAAACTATTAATTTTGAGATGAGCCTCCTTCAGCCCCAGTTGCCGGAAGAGCGTTTGAACCAGCAGAAGAAGCTCCGCGTCGGCCGCGGGGGAGGCGTTTCCAAAATACTCGGCCCCGATCTGCCAAAACTCGCGGTAGCGGCCCGCCTGGGGGCGTTCGGAACGAAACATCGGTCCTATATAAAACAGCTTGCAAAATGGAGCATTTTGAGATAAATGATGTTCGATGAAGGCCCGGACGACACCGGCGGTCCCTTCAGGCCTTAAGGCGAGCTTGCGGCCGCCCCGGTCTTCGAACACGTACATTTCTTTTTGGACAACATCCGTGGTTTCACCGAGGGACCTTTGAAAGAGGTCAACCGCTTCAAACGTCGGCGTGCGAATCTCCTGATAGCCAAAGCGCTTAAAAAGCGAGCGCGCGCGCGATTCGATCGATTGAAACTGAGCGGCCTCGGCGGGCAGGATGTCTTTCGTTCCTCGGGGAGCTTGATACTTGGGCATGGCTGAGATTATAGGTTAACGGAATGGATTCTCAAATACGAACGGACGGCCTTTACTTTCTTAAGCGGAACTCGCTTTTCGGTCCGCTGGGCGAAGACGTCCTGGCCGAGCTGGTCAGCTCCTTGAAGCTCGTCCAAGTCGAAAAGGGGGATGTCATTCTCCGGGCGGATGAGCCCGGCGACAGCCTTTATCTGATCCGAAACGGGCGCGTGCGGATCGCTGCCAAAGCGAACGACGGCCAGGATAAAGCCATCGCCTATCTCGGCCGAGGCGACGCCGTCGGTGAATTGGCGCTCCTGACCGGCGAACCCCAGGCCTTCAGCGCGGTCGCCGATACCCCTTGTGAATTCCTGACGCTTTCCAAGGCAGACTTCGACCTCATCCTGGAAAAACATCCCTTGGTCGGGATTCATTTGTCTCGCGCGCTCTCCAAGCGCCTGGCCGTGTCCTTTCATCCTCCTCAGGATAAACCCAAGCAGCCGCAATTGACCACACTGGTCCCTGCGCTGCCTCATGAGGCGTCACTGCTTTTTACGATTAATCTCGCCGTCGCTTTGGTTGAGCAAACCCGACGCCGCGTTTTGCTCCTGGACGCCAGCGCGCGCTCCGGCGATATCGCCCGGGCCCTCGGCCTTCATGCGCCTTCCGCTCAGGAGGTCCTTTTCCGCGAAGAAGATCTTCTCGATCTGAAGATATTACAGAAGCTTGTGACCGTCCACCCCTCAGGACTTGAGGTTCTCTCTCTTCCCCCAAGACTTCTGAAGGAGAATTTGTTTAACGCGCTCCCCCCTTTTCTGAGCCTTCTGAAGGACCATTATGATTTTGTGCTGGCCCTGGCGCCGGTCGAAAAAGATCCTTTGAGTCAACACCTGCTTCACGAGTCCGACCATATCTATTTCATCACCTGGGACCAGGCCAATGACCTGGCCGCGCCGGTGCGGACGGCCCTCGAGGAAAACGTGAAAGGGCCCGCGATGCCCATTCGAACCATTCTACTCCAGCATCCGAGCTCCACTGGCGCAGCGCCGGCCGATTTTCGCGTGCCGTGGAGCGAGCTGTTCCATCAACCGTTCCGGGAAAGCGGCACGCCCTATCTCCCGATCGCGGAAGCCAAGTCCGCCATCGTGGCGCTGGAGCGCATCGCGCGCACCCTAGGCAAACTCCGGGTGGGGCTGGCGATGGGATCCGGCGCGGCCTACGGCTATACACTCGTTGGAATTCTGAAGGTTTTTGAACGCGAAGGAATCCCCATCGATATGGTGGCGGGGACGTCCATGGGCGCGCTCCTCGGCAGTTTTTACTGCGCCGGAAAAACCCCGGCGGAAATTCAAGACATCTCCAAGACCATCACGAAGCACTGGTTGCGGCAAAACATTATCGGGGACCTTACGTTTCCGCACGGTGGATTTTTGGCCGGTCAGACCTTGAGCGCCTTCCTCAGAAGCATTCTTGGAAATATCGAATTCAGCCAGCTGGTCCTGCCGTTCGCGGCGGTGGCGACGGATATCCGTTCCGGCCAAGAAGTGGTCATTAAAGAGGGGCGCGTCGCGGACGCGGTCCGGGCTTCGACGTCGCTGCCGATTATTTTTCGGCCGTTCTTGCACAAAGGCCATTATCTGGTGGACGGAGGCCTCGTCAACCCGGTCCCGACTTCGGTGGTGGCCAACATGGGCGCAGACGTCCTGATCTCCGTTAATTTGACGGCCAAACCCTCCATACGGCGAGGGGTCGCGCGCCAAAAAAAATTATTCCCTCTGGCGCCACGATCACCCAACATGTCGGAAGTGTTCTTTAAGATGCTCTACACGATGCAGTATGAGATCGCCCAGGCGCGCGTGGAAATCGCGCATGTCGTGATGGCGCCGGATATGCGGGATTTTCTCTGGACCGAATTTCACCGCTCCGAGGACATCCTGAAGGTGGGTGAGGCTTCCGCCGAGGAAGCCGTTACGAAGGTGAAGAGTCTTCTTCCGTTTTTCGCGGATTACTGCCGTGTCCCTCTGGGGATTTCCCTTCGGGCTTACTGATCGACTCTTGACGCTTAAGATCGGCCACCCAAGCCTGTTTTTCCTTCTCTAAATCCCTACGCAACTTGTCCCGCGTTTCCTTGAACTCCTGCTCCAAAGCGGCTTGGCGCTGGCTTAGCTGCTTCTTTTGGCGTTCCAGAGACTCCTCATGGATCGCGGCCTCGCGGTTAAACCGTTCTTGAAGCGTTTGAGTTTGCCGGGCGATCTCCGCTTCCAGATGTTTTTTGGCTTTCTCCTGTAGCTCGGCGTCACGGAGACGGGTTTGCAGGGCGACCTGATCGCGAAGGGCTGTTTCTTTCTGGTCCCATTCACGCTTCAGCTCGGCCTGTTTCTCCCAGTATTGGGCTTCCAGCATCTTTTCTTTCTCCGCCAGATCGTGCTGGTGTTTCTGTTCAAGAACTTTCACGCGTTCGACAAAATCGTCATCGCGCTTTTTTCCCAGGGCCTTAAGCT
>JBGPLV010000229.1:0-3359 GCA_041486625.1 Elusimicrobiota bacterium | reverse complement strand
GTCACGCTGATGGCTAAGCCCACGATCGCGTTTTGACCCGTCACGTGCGCCGCCCACAAAAAGCCGATGTAGAGCATCTCCGCTACGCTTAAGCACGCGGGAGCCAGGGCCGGCAGAAAGAACGAATGGAAGGCATTCAAAACTCCTGTAATCAACGCGGCCAAACAGATGAAAAGCATGAAGGGGAACATGTAGCGGGTGAGCGTTACGGTGAGTGCAAAGCGTTCCGAGCCCGGCTCAAAGCCCCGCGCGATCAAACGTGTGATCTCCGGCGCAAACAGAATGCCGAGAAGCGTAATCATGGAGAGAATGGCCAAAAGCGTCGTGAAGATCGTGTTTAAAAAGCGCTGCGTCTCTTCGCGCGACCGGATCTGCGTGTATTCCGAGAAGACTGGTACAAACGACGCCGAGAGCGCGCCTTCGCCCAAAAGCCGCCGGAAAAGGTTCGAAATGCGAAAGGCGGTATAAAACGCGTCAGCGGCCAGACCCGCGCCGAAATAAGCCGCGACCATCGTGTCCCGGAAATAGCCCAGGATGCGCGAGAGCAAGGTGGCGCTCGTAAAAATGCCCGCCGAGCGGGCCAAACGATGATGGTGTTCTGTTGACATGGTTACCGTCAATGAAATACGATACCACTTCCTTATGGCGAAATTAAAGACGGGACGTCACACCTCGGCGCTCAAAGCCCACCGGCAATCAGATACGCATGCCGAACACAATCTGACCGTGCGCAGCAAAATCCGCACTATTGCCCGCAAAGTCGAAGCCGCCGTGGCCGGCAAGGATGCGAAAGCGGCAAAAACCCTTTTGAACGAAGCGTTCGCGGAATGGGACAAAGCCGCCAAGACGGGCATCATTCACTGGCGGGCCGCCTCGCGCAAAAAATCCCGTCTAGCGCAGCGCGTGGACGGCTTGGCCGCGGCAAAGGCCTAAGGTCAAGAGCGTCAACGCCATCTCCGGCGTTTCCTTTCCTGTTTTAATCGCCTGCTCAGTCTCCACACACTGACCCAGCCCTTCGGTAAGAGCGTCTTCACTCCAGCGGCCCAGTTCCTGCACAAACCGGCTTTCTTCCCCCCGCTTCAGATGAAAGCGCATCGCCAACATGGACGCGTTTTCAGCGGAATCTTTAGTGCTTAGCCAATCGCGCACGGTACGCGAAAGAAGCGCCAATAAGCGTACGGGTTCCTCCCCTTCCTTCAAAAGCTGATTTAAGACCTGGAGCGCGGCCGGTGCTTTCTGTTGGCGGATATAAGTCGTCCAATCAAATGGCGAACTGGCTTTCCGGTAGCCAAAAGAGGTTTGGACATCGTCCAGGTCAATTTCCGGTCTTTCCCCTACATAGGAAGCGCATTTGGCGAGCTCCTGATCCAATAACCGCAGGCTCTCGCCGGACTCGTGCACCAGCCACCCGGCGGTTTGAGGACTTAGAGATTTCTTGTAATGTTTGGCGCGCTCAAGAGCCCAGCGTTGGGCTTGCTCGGGAAACATCGGCCAGAAGATAACCACCTCACCCGTTTGGGCAATCGCTTCCACGAGCGGCTTCTGGGCGTCCTCGCGACGCCATTCCTTTCCCCAAATAAAAAGGCAGTGGGTTTCCGAGCTGAGCGTGCCTAAGACGTCCACCATCCGTTCCTGCTCTTTGGCAGAAAACTGGGAAGCGTTTTGAATGCGCAAAAGACGCTGACCGCCGAAAAATGTCACGGTCTGTGCCGCTTGAACAATCTCCTCAAGGGTCTGGGTTTCGGCGTCCAGGCTTTCCATATTAAGGGCATCGGGCTTTTCACCCAGCCAGTGATGAAGGGCTTGATCGAACGCCTGATCGATCAGGAAGTCTTCCTGGCCGGTAAAAAGATAATGCGCTTTCCATTGATTGCGCGACCATTGCGCCTGAAGTTCATCGAATTTAATAGGAGCACTCATCGTATTACCTAATAGGGAAGTCCAGTCGGCGACGGGGCGGGCGGCTTCTGGCTTGGCACCAGCGGAGGATTGTTGTCCGTCGGGGCCGGCCGATTGTTATCGGAACCCAAGGTGTCGCCGGTCACGGCCTTCTTTGTTCCTCCCATGCCTTCCAGAGTGCGCGTCCGGATATCGCGTGCCAGCTCGTCCCAGATGGTCTGGCGAGCGTCATCTTCAGTGAGGGACCCGGCAAAACCCGAGGAGGCGACAAAATATCGCAACTCGCCCACCATGCCGGATTCCGTCCACATGGTCTGTCCTTTCACCTTGTCATAAAAAGAAACGACCACCAGAATCGTCAGTTTGTATTCGGTCGGGACATGGTTGGCATCGTAGCTGAGCGGTTCCAAGATGTATTTGGTGATGTCGCCGATCACAACGCCGTCAGCCTGCTCTTCGGTTGTGATCTGGTAGCGTCCGTCGCGGTTAAATTCGGCCTGCACGGCCAGCGTGAGCTTGTCTTCAAGACCATACTGCTGGGTGTGATTGGTGAGCGGTCGAACGGCGAGCTTCGAAATATACGGCGGCAGCGCAGGAGGACCGGGGTTGGCGTGGAACGCAGCGCATCCCGACAAAATCGCGGAACTGAGAACATAAGTCAAATATCGAAAAAAGTTGCTCATCCCAGCTAGTACGGGGATGGCGCCTGGGGAGGAATGATGGCTGGGGCCGGTTCCGGTCCGCCGACGCTGGGATTGTATCGATCCGGCGAAGATTTCGGCACAGCTTTGTCAGAAGCCCCCGTCACCGTACCGAAACCTTCGAACGTCCGTGAGGAGATGTTCACGGCCAGCTGGTCCCAGATCTGTTGCTGAACCTCGGACTCCGTTAACCCTCCGGGTTGACCGGAGGAGTCCGAGTAAAATGTGACCGGCGTACCCAAGTTGGGTTCCGTCCAAAGTGTTTGGCTCTTGACTTTGTCGTAAAACGTGGCGTTCACGAGAATCCAAAGTTTGTATTGGGTGGGCACATGGTTCTGATCGTATCCCAGCGGCTCAAGGATATATTTCGTGATGTCCCCGATAATGACGCCGTCGGCTTGATCTTCGGTCGTGATCCGGTAGCGCCCGTCCTGGTTAAATCTCTGCTGAACGGCCAGCGTCAGTTTGTCCTCAATGCCGTACTGTTGAGTGTGGTTGGCAAACTGCCGGACCGCGAGTTTGGTGATGTATTGGGGTAAGACTTGAGGGGCGGGGTTGTAGTAGTACTTCGAGCACCCGCCGAGAGCCAAAACCAAGAACCCAAAGCCAAAAAAGTATTTAGTGCGCAACGATATTCACCAATTTATCCGGCACGATTATCACCTTGCCGACCGATTTTCCTGCCAGTGCCGTTTGAACTTTCGAGTCTTTGAGAGCTTCCCGTTCCAGGACATCCTTGCTGGCGCCGGGGCTCATCAG
>JBGPLV010000228.1:0-3384 GCA_041486625.1 Elusimicrobiota bacterium | reverse complement strand
CTTTCACTTTGACGGCTTTATGCATGAAGGATTTTACTTCGGGCGGCAGTGGGTGTTTCGCGCTCTTCTGCATCTCCGCGAAGGACAAGCTTCCGTCCTTCATCCGCGCCACAAGGGTGAGCGCGAGTTCAATTTGCTCGATCATCTTTTGGGGGAACATGAGGTGTCCCAGACTCCCCACGGCCTTCGGGAACGGGATCGCATGCAAAAGCACCAGAAGCCGCAGCAGGAGCGTGCTTTCCTTGACCGGCTGGCGGATGATTTGGCCGAAAAAGGCGTCATGAGATTTTTCCCATTTCAGGTTGGGGATCAAAAAGGACAGCGCTCCCCACTGGGACAATGTCCGGAACGCGGGACGCGGATCGTGTTCCATCAAAAGCGGTATCAACTCTTCCCGCAGCCGCGCTCCCGATAAGCGTCCAGGGAGTTGGAGGGCGACCGCTTCCGTCAGCCATTCCCGCGTGCGCCATTCAAGGTCGTAGCCAAACCGGCCCACGAAACGGGCCGCGCGGAAGATTCGCGTCGGATCATCCTTAAAACTTTGGGCGTGCAGGACCCGTATTTTCTTAGCCTCGAGATCTTCCAACCCGCTGAAAGGATCCCAGATGTGGCCGAAATCCGGACGGTTAAGTGAGAGTGCGATGGCGTTGATGGAAAAATCACGGCGGTACAGATCTTCTTGAAGGCTGGCGGGTTCTACGACAGGAAGGGCGGCCGGCTCCGCGTAGGTTTCGGTGCGGGCGGTCGCGATATCGAGGTGCCTTCCATCTTTGAGTTGCAGCGTATGCGTGAGAAACTGCGGGTGGCTAATGAGCTTCGCCTTATAAATCTTCGCCGCCGCCCGGGCTAATGGGTCGGCAGACCCCTCCAAAACCACATCGATATCCTGAGAAGGTCTTCCCAGGAGCAGGTCCCGGACGCATCCGCCGATCAGGTATACCGGATTTTGCGCGGCGTACGCTTTTTCAAGTAAAGGTTGAAGAAACTGCTTGAGCACTTTCGGCAAAGCTTGGCGGGCACGCGAAACGAAGGAGGGTTGGTTGGACATCGATTGGTGTACGAATTTTAGCAAAAGGACGAGCTTATTTGAAGATTGTGCGGCGGTAATGCTGCAACTCCGCAATGGACTCGCGGATATCATCTAAAACATAATGCGTTTTTTTCTTTTCCGGGCCTTTCGGAGAGGCGGGATACCATCGCTGCGCCAACTCTTTGATGGAACTGACATCCACATTACGGTAATGAAAGTACGCGTTCAGCCGGGGCATGTACTTATAGAGGAACCGCCGGTCCTGCCCGATCGAGTTGCCGCAAAGTGGAGAAGTCTTTTCAACACAGTGCTTCTTGAGAAAGGCCAAGGTTTTTTCTTCGGCCTCGGCCAAAGTAACCTTGGACCCGCGGCAGCGTTCGGTGAGGCCGGACTTTCCGTGCTGCTCCTGCGACCAGGGATCCATCGTGGTCAGGATACTTTCCGGCTGTTTGATCGCGAACACAGGGCCCTCTGCGATCATTTTCAGGTTGGAGTCGGTCACCACGCACCCGATTTCCAGAATCACGTGCTGCTCTGGTTCCAACCCCGTCATTTCCAGATCCAGCCAGACAAGATTGCTTTCTTTATTCGTCACGGAGGTAAAAAGTATACCTGATATAATGTGCGTCATGTCCAAGGATTTCGTTTTTACGATGAAAGGGCTTTCCAAGATCTATCCTCCGGGGAAGCAGGTCTTGAAGGATATCTATCTTTCTTTCTATTACGGCGCCAAAATCGGCGTGATCGGTCTGAACGGGTCGGGCAAAAGCACCCTGTTGAAGATCATGGCCGGCGTGGAGAAAGAATTTGAAGGCGAAGCGTTCCCGGGCAAAGCGATCACGGTAGGATTCCTGCCCCAAGAACCCAAGCTCGATGAGGCCCTCACGGTCAAAGAAAATGTCGCCCAGGGGATGCAACATGTGACCGATCTCTTGGCCGAGTACGAAAAGGTGAGCGGATCTTTCACCGAGAATATGGATCCCGGCGCCATGGAAAAAGCACTGGCTAGGCAGTCTGATCTTCAAGAAAAGATCGAAGCGTGCAATGGGTGGGAACTCGACCGCCAACTCGAGATCGCGATGGACGCGCTGCGGTGCCCCCCCAGCGACCAGCCCGTAACAAACCTTTCGGGCGGCGAAAAACGCCGGGTGGCGCTGTGCAAGCTCCTCCTACAATCGCCAGACTTGCTTCTATTGGATGAACCCACCAATCACCTCGATGCTGAATCGGTCACCTGGCTGGAAAATTATTTGAAGAACTACAAAGGATCGGTTGTCGCGATCACGCACGACCGCTATTTCCTGGACAATATCGCCGAGTGGATCCTTGAGCTGGACTCTGGCAAGGGCGTGCCTTGGAAGGGCAATTACTCCTCCTGGCTGGATCAAAAACAAGAGAGCTTGCGCCGCGAAGAAAAAGCGGAAGGCCAGCGGCAGAAGACGCTCGAGCGCGAGTTGGAATGGGTTCGGATGTCTCCCCATGGCCGCCAGGCCAAGAGCAAAGCGCGCATCGGGCAATATTTGGATCTCTTGGCCCAAGACCCCGTTCAGCGGATGGCAGAGCTCGAAATTTATATTCCCCCCGGGCCCCGGTTGGGAGATCTCGTCATCCAAGCGGACGGCATCGCCAAAGCCTACGGCGAAAATCTGTTGTATGAAGACCTTTCCTTTAAAGTGCCCCCGGCCGCGATTGTGGGCATCATCGGCCCCAACGGCGCGGGCAAAACGACGCTTTTTAGAATGATTAACAACCAGGAGAAACCCGACAAAGGAACGCTCCGGGTCGGGGACACTGTCAAACTAGGGTATGTCGACCAATCCCGCGCGTCACTGGACGACACGAAGACGGTCTGGCAGGAACTCTCCGGCGGCCTGGATAAAATTCTGCTCGGCAAGAACGAAATTAATTCGCGGGCCTATTGCGCGCGATTTAACTTTTCCGGGCAGGATCAGCAAAAGAAAGTGGGAGCGCTCTCGGGCGGCGAACGCAACCGTCTTCATCTGGCGAAGGTACTCAAATCCAACGCGAACGTGCTCCTCTTGGATGAACCCTCGAACGACCTGGATGTGAACACCCTGCGCGCTTTAGAAGATGCCATCTTGGAATTTGCCGGCTGCGTCATGGTCATCAGCCACGACCGCTGGTTCTTAGATCGCATCGCCACGCACATTCTGGCCTTCGAAGGCGAAAGCGCCGTCACCTTTACCGAAGGCAACTATCACGACTACGAAGAGAACTTAAAAGCCCGTCTCGGCGCCAATGCCGCCGTCCCCCACCGCATTCACTATAAGAAATTGACACATTCCTGACATGAAACACTACACAGATTACTTGTGGCTCAACACGCACCAACG
>JBGPLV010000227.1:0-3411 GCA_041486625.1 Elusimicrobiota bacterium | reverse complement strand
GAACCGATCGAAAGTCAGTTAACCGATTTAAAAAGGGAAGTCCTAAGACGTCGGGCGGTCGTGGGGATCGCTTTGGATGGCGACGCGGACCGTCTCGGGGTGGTCGATGACCGGGGGCGGTATCTGACGCCCCACCAGGTCTTTCCACTTCTTGTTTTGCACTGCATTGAGCATAAGGGTTGGAAGGGAAAGATCGTGCAAGCGGTCTCGCTCGGCTATTTAAGCGAGCGGATCGCGCGGGCATACCATCTTCCCTTCGAAGAAGTCCCCGTGGGTTTTAAACACGTCGCCGAACGCATGCTGGGGAATGATTTTCTGGCCGGAGGCGAAGAATCGGGCGGTTATGCGGTGCGGGGGGGGTTGCCGGAACGCGATGGGATATTAAACGGTCTCCTATTTTTGGAGATGCTAGCGGCGCGTCGGAAAACGCCGTCTCAACTGCTGAGGGAGTTGGAAAAACGTTTTGGCGCCGCGCGCTTCAAGAGGATCGATATCCACCTCGCCCAACCCATGGATGACCGCGCGCGATTTGTCCAAAATATTTCCGCACGGGTCCCCGACAAACTGGCGGGAGAACATGTGGCCGAAGTGCGGACACGCGACGGCGTGAAAGTGGTTCTTAAAACGGGGTCGTGGGTGCTCTTACGTCCTTCCGGAACCGAGCCTTTAATACGAACGTATGCAGAATCGGAAAGTTGGCCGAAAACCGATGCTTTGCTTCGATGGGCTAGAAGCGCTGCCCTCACCCCCACCCTCTCCCGCATGCACGCGGGAGAGGGCAAGGCCGACAGAATGGAGAGCCGCGGGTGAGGGCCAATACTGTTCGCGCCATGGTGATGGCCGCCGGTGCGGGGACGCGCCTGCATCCTTTGACCACCCTGGTGCCAAAACCGCTGGTGCCGATTGCCAACCGTCCTGTTCTGGAATACACCATCGAAAACCTCAGGCGCCATGGGATAACCGAATTGGTCCTGAATTTGCACAGTCATCCGGAACTGATCCGCCGGCACTTTGGAGACGGCAGCTCCCGCGGCATGAGGATCCATTATTCTTATGAACCCAAACTCCTCGGCACGGCCGGAGGCGTTAAAAACGTGGAACATTTCTTGAACGAAGGAACGTTTTTGGTCCTTTCCGGAGACGGTCTCACCGACATCGACCTCACGGAACTGCTGTCGTTTCATCGGCGTCGCCGCGCGCTGGCTACTATTGCGCTCAAGACCGTGGATATGCGGTTTGAATACGGCGTGGCCCTTATGAACCCCAGCGGACGCATCCGGCGATTCATCGAGAAACCCCGCTGGAGCGACGTCTTTTCAAACGAGGTCAACACGGGTATCTACGTTTTTGAACCGGACGCCTTGAAAATGATCCCGAAAGGCAAGGTGTACGACTTCGGACACCAGTTCTGGCCCAAGCTTCTCAAGGAACGACGTCCTATTCATGGGTACAGAACCAAGAGCTATTGGTGCGACGTGGGTAACCTGGGGGAGTACCGGCATGCGCAACACGACGCGCTAGAGGGGAAAATCGGGATTCACTTTCAAGGACGTCAAATCCAGCGGGGCGTATGGGTGGATGAAGGGACCGTCATTGAGCGAGGCGTGCGGTTTGAACCTCCGTGTCTTATCGGTCAAAGATGCCGCATCGCGCGGAATGCCGTGATCGGGGCCTACACCGTCGTGGGTCACCGGGCGCACATCGGGGCGGGAAGCGTTCTGCGCAACTGCACCTTATGGGACGATGTGCGCGTGGAAAAGCGCGTGCGCCTTGAAAACTGTATCCTGGGGCACGGCGCCCGCGCGACCGAAAACATCTCCGTTTACGAAGGCTCCGTCATCCAAGCGACCTAGAAGCCGCCGCTCCCAAAATGATATCCTTGCCTGTCTGTTCAGAACACCTGAAAGGAATTCCTATGGCGAATCGTTATGTCTTTACCTCCGAGTCGGTGACCGAGGGTCATCCAGACAAAGTTTGTGATCAAATTTCTGATGCTGTTCTAGACGACGTCCTGGCCCAGGACCCGATGGGCCGTGTCGCGTGCGAATGCTTTATCACCGTGGGTTTGTGCATCGTTGGCGGAGAAATTACGACAACGGGATATGTCGAAGTCGCCGATCTCGTACGCAAAGTCGTCCAGGAGATCGGTTATACCCATGCCAAATACGGATTTAATTATCAGAGCTGCTCTGTTTTGAATGCCATTGGCCGTCAATCGCCGGACATTGCCCAAGGTGTGGATACAGGCGGCGCCGGCGACCAGGGACTCATGATCGGATTTGCGTGCCGTGAAACGCCGGAACTCATGCCTATGCCCATCATGCAGGCTCATGCGATTTCACGGCGCTTGGCCGAAGTTCGCAAAAAAGGAATTTTGAAATACCTGGGGCCGGATGGCAAATCCCAGGTGACCGTGGAATACCGTGGCGGGAAACCGTATCGCGTCGATACCATTGTGGTGAGCTCCCAACATACGGAAGACATATTAGACCGGACGGGCAAACGTATCACCAAGGCGGCCACCGAAGAAATTATCGACAAAGTCGTTCTCCCTGTGATTCCGGCCAAAATGCTTGATAAAAACACCAAATATTACGTGAATCCGACAGGGAAGTTCGTGATCGGCGGTCCGCAGTCCGATACCGGAGTGACAGGCCGCAAGATCATTGTAGATACCTATGGGGGGATGGCCGCGCATGGGGGAGGTGCCTTCTCGGGGAAGGATCCCACAAAAGTCGACCGGTCCGCCTGCTACATGGCGCGCTACATCGCCAAGAATATCGTCGCCGCCAACCTCGCGAACAAATGCACCGTGCAGCTCGCCTATGCGATCGGCGTAGCGGAGCCGGTCAGCATCATGATCGACACGCACGGCGCGCCAAAAATCGATGAGGAAACGCTGGTACGGGCCGTTCGCAAGACTTTCCAGCTTACACCGCGCGGGATCATCGAGCACTTGAAGCTCCGCCGACCCATCTTCCGCGCCACCGCGGCCTATGGCCACTTCGGACGCACGGAAGACACCTTCACCTGGGAAAAAACGGACAAAGCCTCGGCGCTCCGCAAAGAATTGGGCTTGAGCGGCGGCCACTCCTCCGGGGAGAGCAAATCGTCTGAACTCGCCTCGAGCGCCCGCCGGTAATCCTCATGTCAAAACGATACGACGTTAAAAACATTCGCTTGGCTGATGCTGGACGAAAACGCATCGAATGGGCGGAACGCGAGATGCCTGTTTTGCGCCTGATCAAGGCGCGTTTCACAAAAGAAAAACCCCTCAAAGGAATCCGGATGGCCTGTTGTCTCCACATCACCACCGAAACGGCAAATCTTGCGATCACCCTCAAGGCCGGCGGCGCGGATGCCGTGTTCTGCGGTTCAAACCCGCTATCCACTCAGGATGATGTGGCCGCG
>JBGPLV010000226.1:0-3414 GCA_041486625.1 Elusimicrobiota bacterium | reverse complement strand
GTCGACCTTTTGCAATATTTCCAGCGCTTCGGCGTTCTTGATCAAAATGCCCATCGTCGCGGCACGCCCGACCCCCACCATGATAGACATCGGCGCCGCAAGACCCAGCGCGCAGTGGCAGGCGATGACCAGAACGGCCACGGCGTTCACGACCGCGTAAGCCATGCGCGGTTCGGGGCCCCAAGATCCCCAAACGACGGCCGTCGCGGCCGCGGCGAGAACCACCGCCGGGACAAAATACGCCGAGACCGTATCCGCCAGACGCTGGATCGGCGCGCGGCTTCGCTGGGCTTCGCTCACCCTCCGGACGATCTTCGCCAGCAGCGTGTCGCTTCCGACGCGCTCGGCTCGAATGATCAAGCTTCCCGTACCGTTGGCCGTGCCGCCAATAACCTTGGACCCCTTCACTTTTTCCACGGGGATCGACTCGCCCGTTACCATCGATTCGTCCACCGCGCTTGTTCCTTCGAGGACAATGCCGTCCGTCGGAATGCTCTCGCCCGGACGCACACGCAGCTTGTCCTGGAGATTCACCTCATCCAAAAGAATATCCTCTTCCTGATTGCCCTCCCGGAGGATCCTCGCAGTTTTCGGCGCGAGGTTGAGGAGCGCTTTGATCGCGTCGCTCGTCCGCGCGCGGGCGCGCAGTTCTAAAACCTGGCCCAGCAAGACCAGGACAGTAATAACGGACGCCGCCTCGAAATAGACCGGAACCTCGCCGCCATGGCCGCGGAACGCAGCGGGAAATATCCAAGGAACAACGGTCGCGACGACACTGGTGGCATAAGCCGTGCCGACGCCGAGCGCGATGAGCGTGAACATATTGGGGCTTCGTCGCGCCACGGACAACGCTCCGCGCTCAAAGAACGGCCAACAGCCCCATAAGACCACGGGAGCCGCCAGAAGAAATTCGATCCAATTGACAAATCTCATCGGGAGGATTCTTTCCAGCGGTTTGCCTGGAAGCATTTCGGACATGGCGAGAAGAAGGATGGGAATTGAAAGCAAAAGACTCACCCAAAAACGCCGGGACATATTTTTGTACTCGGCGTTTTCGGACGCATCGGATAAAACGGAAACCGCACTCGGCTCAAGCGCCATGCCGCACTTGGGACAGCTTCCCGGTCCGTCGCTTTCAACCTCCGGATGCATCGGGCAGGTGTATTTCATGGGCCGAGGCTTAGGAATCAGCGCCTGAATTTTATTGGCTGAGGGCAAGCATTTCCCCCGGCATTGTAATCATATACAAGTCTGCCGCCAAAGTCAGCGCCGAGCGTCATAGTGCCGACCATCGCCAGGAGCAGGAACAGAAAGAAGATTCTGCCTTTGTTCGGAAACGGCCTTTGGATCAAAGCCCACAATGTCACGACGATGCACAAGACCGCGGTGGCGATCATAAATTGTTTGTGCGGCAAAAGAAGCTTTTGTCTGACGTCGAGCGCCACCATGACTCCCTGTTCAGCATATAGCCCTGTTCCCACGGAAACCGCCAAAGACAGGGCTCCGATCAAGAGCACCCAGAACCCTGTCTTGGCGAAATCGTCTTTTTTAAAAGCCCATGCTGCGAAATAAGAAAGCGTGGCACCCATAAGAAACGCGATGGGGAAATGGATCACCAACGGATGGATATTCTGCAGGTGCCGCGCTCCTTCCAACATGATTTACTCCACCGACTCGACGGCCACGTATTTATTGCCACCTTTCTCATAAAGGTCGCCTTTTAAAGTGACCTTGTCTCCCATTTTGCTGATGACACTTTCAGGGTAGCCCGTTTTGTCTTTCGAGGGCAGCACGGTGTAAAGCTTGCCCGTTCCATCTTCAACGAAACTTACAGGAATCCCGGCCTTCGCGCAATCGATCGCGCATTGTTTGTGGCCGGACCCCGTTGAGGCCATCGTCACATAGCAGAGCGAATCGACGAGCTCCCCCTTGATTGTCACTTCTTGGCCGCTTGCCATTCCCGGCATTCCCATATCCTTGCCCTCGTGGGCTCCTGCCATTCCCAAAATGCCCGAAGGCAGGCCAAAGCTGACCGCAATTCCTAACCCCATTGCCAACATCCATGATTTACGCATTTTATCCCCCTTTTTTAATCCATTAAGAATGGCAAGTACACTCGCCCTTCGGGCATTGACAGGGCAAAGGGCAGGACTCCTCAAGTTCGCTTCCGGCCTTTTCGGCAGCCGTCAGCGCGGTCCGCAGTGTTTCGGCCAAAGCCGTAAGACCGATCACCTTGCCGCCCAGATCTGAACCCGTCTTTTTTATCTCGTCCACCAGAGCCACGCGGGCACATTGGTCACAAGAGGGAAGATGCGTCAAAGCGCTCTCGAATTCCTGAGCAAGTCCATACACTTCGATCAAACCCTTCCTCAAAGTATCCAACCCCACGCGCTTCCACAAATCCGCCAAATCCTGTTCCTTTGTACCTGTCATACTCTGGCCCTCCCCAAAGATTTGGATCTCCATATCGAATAGATCGGAGGATAAACAAGAAGCTCCATCACAAAACTGGTCAAAAGCCCGCCGATCATGGGCGCGGCGATGCGTTTCATGACATCCGAACCCGTGCCCATCGACCACATGATGGGCATGAGGCCTATCATCGCCGCCATCACGGTCATCATCTTCGGGCGGATCCTTTTGACGGCGCCGTGGATGATGGCCTCTTCGAGATCTTTTTGGTTGCGCATCTTTCCTTCTTTCACCGCGTCGTTATAAGATATGTCCAGGTAGAGGAGCATAAAAACACCCGTCTCTGCGTCGAGGCCCATCAAAGCGATCATGCCCACCCAGACCGCTATCGAAATGTTGTAGTGCAAGAAATACAGGAGCCAGACGGCCCCGACGAGCGAGAACGGCACCGCGAGCAGAACAATGCCCGTTTTCGCCCAGGATTTTGTGTTGATATAAAGAAGGAGAACGATCAAAAAAAGAGTGACCGGCACCACGAACATCAATCTTTTTTTGACGCGGATCATGTTTTCGTACTGGCCGCTCCAATAAAGGAAATATCCTTCCGGCACTTTGACTTCTTTGGCGACGATTTTTTTCGCTTCTTCGACGTAGCCGCCGATGTCGCGTCCCGCGATGTCGACGTAAACGTAGCCCGACAGCCTGCCATTCTCGTCGCGGATCATCGCGGGGCCTTGCACGAGACCGATATCCGCAAGCTGGGCGAGCGGGATCTGCGCACCGGATTTCACGGGCACGAGCACGCGCTTCAAAGCGTCGATGTCCTCGCGGAACTCTCGGGCATAGCGGACATTGATCGCGTAGCGCACCCGTCCCTCGACCGTCGTCGAGATGTTCTCACCACCGATCGCCGAGAGGATCACCATCTCCACGTCCTGCACCGAAAGCCCGTAACGCGCAAGCTCCTCTCTTTTTAGGGTAAAATCGACAAAATACCCGCCT
>JBGPLV010000225.1:0-3450 GCA_041486625.1 Elusimicrobiota bacterium | reverse complement strand
TTTAATATAAGGAGGTAGAGGCATTTCGCCATGGTGGTCGAGGTATTCACGCAAATGATTGCTGGAAAACTCTATCATCCATTCCCCCTCTGCAAGTCGCTCAGTCATTCTTGCCACGAGACCCTCTGGGAACACCATATCTGAGCGCTTGGTCGTTCCGCGCACCAAAGCGCGCCAAGAGGCCTTTCCCTCACCCGGGCTATGCCCGCCCTCTCCCTGAAGGGCGAGGGCAGAGCCTGGCCTTCTCCCTTTAGGGAGAAGGCGGCCACGGGCCGGATGAGGGTTCAGAAGTAACACTTCAACCTTTCCCCCTGTTTTTTTCTGTCCGCGGAGCCGTGCGGGAAAAACGCGGGTCGAATTGAGGACCACCACGTCGCCCGGTCGCAAGAACGCAGTAAGCTCAAAAAAGCACCGGTGCTCTATCCGTCCGCTTTGCCGGTCAAGCACCATGAGCTTTGAGTAATCGCGCGGCTCGACCGGCTCCTGAGCAATGCGATCCTGCTGGAGTTCGTAATAAAAGTCTGAAAGTTTCATGCGACCAACGGTATCTCGGGAGGTACCGACGAGGGTCAAGCGGCGCGACGTTTGCGGGACAAAGGCAAAAGGTTCTTGGCCGTATTGAAGTAGGCCAAGGCCTGTTCACGAGTCATGCGGCGGGTTTTGGCCGCGACCTTTCGCTTCCAAGCTCGCACTTCTCTTAAAGTCTTATCGATCTTTTTCATGCTTGCACAACCTCCCGAGGGCTAACAATTTCGATACGCGGTAATCCTCGTTTGGCATTCACAGCCGCGATGGCTTTAGTCCTTCTGATGTTGACCAGATGACCGAAATTCCAACTGACCAGAGCATCAACACCATTCAGGGTCGCCAGAGCCACGTGCCTGGCATCTTCTATCGACCCATGCGGCAGAATTCCTTCACGAATATAGGTCTCAGCCAAGTCTTCCGATTCTGCTGTCGAAAACAGCAAAGAAAGCCCCTGGACCACCTCAAACAATAACTGTCGTTTGGGCTCCGCAGCCCTGGAAAGCTCCCTCACGACGACGTCTGATATTAGCATTTCGTATTCCGGCCTGACCGCCAAAGTCATGAATTGCTTTGTAATCTCCATTTGTTCTGGAACATCCGTGGCCGCGCAGGAAAGACTTACTTTGAGTTCATGGAGGAAGGAGATAGATCGTACTGAAACTCCGTTAATTTCATATTTTAGTCAGCTTCGCCTTCGGATAATAGGTCTCGAGTATTTGCTTATAGCTCTGGCCCGCAAGAGCCCGGCCGCGCGCGCCCCACTGGCAAAGACCCACGCCGTGACCCCAGCCGCGCCCTTCAAACCAAACCGTTGATTTTCCCGTCTTCATATTGATGATGAGCGTGCTGCGCAGCGTCTCCGGTCCCAAAGCCAGGCGAAAGCGGTTCCCCCACACCTCCACCACTCCCCGGGAGGTTTGCAGACCGAAAATCTCCGCCCGGCCGGATTCAGTTTTTTGCACAATCGAGATCTTTTTGATGTCGCGGACATGGATCCCCACCCTTCGCAAGCGGGCGCGGACTGTTCCATACGAAATCGTCAACTGCCACTTGTAGTGTGGATCAGCGTCGCAGAACGCGTCATTGATGCTCCCGAAGACGTCAGGCGCGTTGGACGATTTCCAGACGTGTTGCGGAAGCTCCGTGTGCCCTCCACAGGAGGAGTGGAAAAAGGTTTGGACCGGCTTACTCTCGGAATCCAAAAGCGCTTCCCCGCGCGTTTCATCCACGGCCCGGTTGGATTCGGAGGCTTCGACCTCCATCCCGCCATACACTTGGTCGAGCACGCTGTCCGACACGTCAAAGCGTTCTTTCGCGTCCGTCATTTTATTGGAAAGCGCGTAAGTCCTAGACACGATGGCCTGTGCCTTTAAGGCATCGAGCGGCCAGCTCGGTTCGACCTCGCGCGGCAGCACACCGTAAAGGTATTCATCCATATTCACGTATTCCACAACATCATAACGGCCGCTTCCCAAAGGGTGGAATACAAGGACCCCGCGATATCGTCGGCTATTCAGCCTCAGGGGTTCCGTAGGATTAGCCGGCATCACAATGACTTCGCCCCTAAAACTCTGCTGTCCGAAGACCATCGTGCTCCGCATGGCCCGGACACGCGTGCCGGTGTGACTGGAATAGCTCTTCCCTCCCTTTTTGAGCTGATATTGATATCCCCCTGTACTGTCCAGGCGCACGGGTGACTTGGTGTATAGGACGCGAACGCGGAGCACGTCAGGAGAATCCGGCATGGCGAAAGGCGGCAAGCTTGCTTCAGCTTGCAGACCCGTGGCGCAGCCAGTTAACAGACACACAGACGCGCATGCGGCCACTGCAAAAAAGAAAGGACGCATTACTTGTGGTTAAAGAAGCGGGAAATCAGCATTAAGATCAGGCTAATGAGGATACAGGTGGTAAGCGGAAAGTAAAACGTGAAATGATCGCGCTTGATCAGAATGTCTCCCGGCAGCCGGCCGATAGATGGGACCTTCCCAACCACCATCACGACCAACCCCACAAAAGCGAGGAGAATACCGGCGACAATGAGCCATTTGCCAAAAGATTGGATTTCCATCTTGTTCCATTCTACTTGTCCCGACGGTGGGAGGCAAACTGCAGTTCATCATGCAGCTTGACGAACCAAATCAGCCGCGCCGAGAGTTTCCATCTCCTTGATAAAACGGTTCGTCATCGTGTGAGCCAAGAGATGGGCGATCGCATAGACAAGGAATCCAATAGCAACGAAATATCGAGCAAGCTTCAATACACCGGGATCCATGGGTCCAAGCCATGGCTTGCCTAGCAGCAAGGTCGCGCCGACTGTAAAAATGATTGCGCCCAAGAGACCACCCAGTGAGAGTGAGAAAATCCGATTCGATAGGAGAATTGTTAATCTGTCCCATTGTCGGAAAACCGAAGGATAGACTGGAAGATTTCGTTCTTCGAGCGCCGCCATGGCCCGACTGTGCTGCCAGCTCAATGTATGGTCCAACAACCCGTATCCGACTAAGAAGATGCTCAAAGCCAAGACCGGGATCATCAAGACTGGAATGACGTCCCAGAGTCCAGCGCCCGTCATCCATACCACTGAACGGATCGGCGCCGGAAGAGTGGCACCCGGCCCGGCGGCGAGAGCGGCAGTCGGCGCAAGCAATTGCGAGGCGGCCCAGAGTCCTCCAAGGAAGAGCACCACCCAACTGAAGTGCGCACCAGCTTTGGGTTTCGCTTTCGTCTTCTTCGGCGAGCGGCGCTCCATTTCTTCTTTCCGGAGCTGTTCCAAGAACCGGCGGTTATCGTCCCGGTTTCGCTGCTCGAACTCTGCTTGCGAGCTGGCGACGATGAAGCGCTGCGTGTCGGGTCGAGGCTTCAAATCCCTGGGAATCGTGCCCTTGCGCTTGATCCACAGCCACCCCTGAAGCCGCGCGCGAT
>JBGPLV010000224.1:0-3487 GCA_041486625.1 Elusimicrobiota bacterium | reverse complement strand
GGCTTACATGAAGGCCGGCCACCTCTATGATACCCCTGTCGATTTGACCATTGGCCGTCAGCCCATTACGCTAGGAGACGGATTTATTCTCTCTGATGATGATCTCGGCTTCACGGGCATTCGGATGGATAGCCAACTGCCATGGTATAACTTGCAAGCCAACCTGTTCGCCTTCAAACCCGGGCAAAACCTGACCAACAACAACAGCAGCATCGACATTTATGGGCTTGAGTTGACCAAGCCCACCCGCAACATCCGGTATCAAATGTCCATCGTGAACGAGCGCGATGCGAGCGGTTCCACGGTCTACATCCGTCCATCGGAAAACGCTTCTCCAAACAACCCGCAGTTATTAGCCTTGGGTTCCCCCACACCCTTGTTCAACTTTACGGCTACCAATATCACCAGGACCTTCCTGGACGCCCGCCTGGAAGGACGGCTTTTGGAAGGCGGATTCTATAAGGCCGAAGCGGCTCTTCAGAGCGGGCACGTGGCCCGCGATCCTTCCCTGGCGACCTCGACTGCCGCCGCGCTGGGATACAGCCCAGATGTAACGCTCGGCGGCTACGCCTTTCTGGTCTCTGCCGGTCTCTTCACCCGGTTCAGCAAATACGGTCCGATCGAAATTCACGGGCTCTTCGGCCTGGCCAGCGGTGATTCGGGGCGGGGAACGGACAGTTCGTTCCATCCCACTTTCGGCCACAAGTTCGATGGCCTTGAGCGTTCAGGGTTCGGCGAATTTTACGGCGCCACGCTTTATGATTCGATTCCGTCCGCCTCCTATGGCCCCAGCGCCTCCTCTCCGACCGTTTCCGGTCTCCCTCAAGGGAACTCCGGCCTCCGCGTGATTGGGGCCGGCGTCACGACGCACCCGACAAGTCTGCTCTCCTTCGGTATCGATTATTTCGTTTATACGGCGGAGGAAAGCACTGGGTTTTCTCCGGCGCCTTCCGAATCGTCCCTCGGCACGGAGCTGGATATCGGCGCCGGCTTCGCCTATACCAATTACATGACCTTCCGAGCTTCCATCGCGTTCTTCTCTCCGGGGAAAGCCTACGGCGCGTTTCAGGATAAAGCCCAGAGGATCGCCCTGGAAGCCATCGGCCGTTTCTAATAACGCCGGTTTTCCTATCATATAGTCGTCATGGTTTCCGATCTCCCTCTTTCCGTCCTGTTCCTCTGGCACCAACACCAACCGCTATATAAGGATGCTCTGACCAACCGCTATGAGCTGCCCTGGGTGAGGCTTCACGCCACCAAAGACTACTACGACATGGTGGCGCTCCTGGACGAATTCCCTCAGGTCAAGGCGAACTTTAACCTGGTCCCGTCGCTCTTGACCCAATTGGACGACTACGCCGAAGGGAAAGCTCAGGATAAATTCCTCGAGCTGACTCTCAAGCGGTCCGCCGACCTTACGGTTGAAGACCGGCAGTTTATTCTTCAGAACTTCTTCATGGCCCACTGGGAGCATATGGTGGATCCTCACCTGCGCTACCGGGAACTCCTCGACAAGCGCGGACGCATGACGACTTCGGAAAGCCTATCACGAACCCAAAAGTATTTTAAAGAACAGGACTGGCGGGATCTCCAGGTCTGGTTTAATCTGACGTGGTTTGATCCTCTTTGGCGGGAAAAAGACCCTGTCATCAAGGAGCTTTTCGAAAAGGGGAAAAACTTTACGGAAGAAGACAAACAAAAGCTGGCCGGCAAACAGCGCGAGGTTTGCGGCCGGGTGGTGGCCAAACACAAGGAGCTCCAGGACCGCGGTCAAATTGAGGTGACGACCACGCCATTTTATCACCCCATCCTGCCGCTTCTTTGCGACACGGAAAGCGCCCGCGCCGCCCTGCCCCAGATCGCGCTGCCGTCTCATCGCTTCCAGCATCCGGACGATGCGCGGGAACAACTGCGCCGCGCGATCGAGGATTATGCTCGTCGCTTCGGACGCGCCCCCCAGGGCATGTGGCCATCGGAAGGATCCGTCTCGGAGGAAGCCGCCCATCTGTTTATGGAAGCCCAAATCCGGTGGATAGCGACCGATGAGGAAGTGCTCGCGCGCTCGTTTCCTGCAGGTTCTTTTCGCCGGGACGATATTTATGAGCCGTACAAACTGACCGCAGGAGACAAAACACTGCATTTTTTCTTCCGGGACCATGAACTTTCCGACGCCGTCGGTTTTGTCTATGCCTCTTGGGACCCCGAGGAAGCCGCGAAGGATTTCATGCGGCGACTCCAGGACATTCGCACGCAGATTAAGGACAAGGCTCGCCCGCATGTGGTATCCGTGATACTGGATGGGGAGAATTGCTGGGAATATTACAAGCAGGACGGACTCCCATTTCTACGGGCGCTCTACAAGCGATTGGCTGCCGAGCCCACCATACAAACGGTTCGAGGAAGCGACTATCTCGACCACACACCTGACACCAAGACTCTCCCGAAACTATGGTCCGGGTCCTGGATCAACGCCAACTTTGAGATCTGGATCGGTCATACCGAAGACAACAGCGCCTGGGATTTTCTCTATCGCACCCGCCAATTTCTGCAAAACACGCTGGACGCTCTTCCCGATAGGAAAGACAGCACCGAGGCCCGCCAAGCGTGGGAGGAGATCTATATCGCCGAAGGCAGCGACTGGTGTTGGTGGTACGGAGATGATCATTCCTCGGCCAATGACGAGACCTTTGACTACCTGTTCCGCAAACATCTCATGAATGTCTATTCGCTGCTGGGGGAAAAAGTCCCGGAAGATCTCCATCTACCTATTAAGAAGAAACGTCTGAAAGCCCCCATCACATCTCCCGTCGACTTTATCACGCCGACCCTGGACGGCCGCGTCACCAACTACTTCGAATGGCAGGCCGCGGGACTCTACCATACGGAAGCCGGCGCCACCGGAACGATGCATAAAGCCGAGAATCTCATCAAAACCATTTATTATGGCTTCGACCTTCAAAATATCTATTTGAGATTGGATACCAATAGACCCCTGACACCGGAAGTGCTCGCTGGAATCAGCCTCAAATTCATCTTCTCCAAGCCGGACGGATGTGAACTGACCGCGAGTTTCAGCAAAGAACATCAACTGCAACTGACCTTAAAAAGTAAGACGATCCAGACCGGTGAAGACGAAAGTCTGCCTCCTGGAGCCTACGGAAAGATCATTGAGATGGCCCTCCCGCTCAATCGGCTGGAGAACCCCGACAAACAAGACTTTCAGCTCTCCATCGTGGTGTTAAAAGATGGACTTGAGCAGGAACGCTGGCCTTCTCAGACTACGCTTCACATACCCTACCCAAATGCGAATGTTTTCCTAGAGAATTGGCACATATAGAGCCGGCGCAGTTCGCACAATTGCAAGATTTCTGACCCCAAAATCGAGCAATTCAGTGTAATTTACCCCTTTTAGTAACTTCCGATAACATATATTATATTTCATATTATAAATTCATCGTCTGTGAGTTTCTATGCGAGATTACGTGAG
>JBGPLV010000223.1:0-3506 GCA_041486625.1 Elusimicrobiota bacterium | reverse complement strand
CAGTTGGCCAACCAGATGCCGACCGCCGCGCCGCGTAGGAATTGGCAACGTTGCCACACTCTGTCCCATCGTCCGTTACCGTCTCTCAAAGACTCGATAAACCATTGAAAGGGGTTCGCATCCGTGCTATCATTGTGATAGCACATCAAAGTATTCAAGGAGGCTCTGATGGCCACGATATTGATTCGAGAAGTTCCCCGGCGCACGCTGCAAATCGCCAAACGCTTGGCGAAGAAGCGGCATCGGTCCCTCCAAGAGGAAATTCGGGGGATGCTTATCGAGATATTTGATGTACAAGATGGAGCTTGGGCAAGACGCGCCGACCGCATACGCAAACGATTGACAGGAACCGGCAAGACCTTCAGCGATTCTGTCGCCTTACTGCGAGAAGACCGGGCACGCTAGCGGTGGTTTCGCGACTCGTTCTTGACGCCTCCGTCGTCATGAAATGGTATGTCCCCGAGGAGAGCGCGGAAGTGGCCGGAAAACTAAAAAAGTGGATCCTGAGCAGCGCTCATCGCATGGTTGTCCCTACGCTCTTCTTCGATGAGATTACGAACATTCTTTGGAAAAAGGAAGCTTTGCTTAGCGAACACCTCCCCAGAACAACGCGTGAAATCCTTTGGGAAATCTTACGACTCCCCCTGCATGTGTATCTAGACAAACATGAGCTGCTCCCCAAAGCGTTAGAAATTGCAGGCAAATCCCGCGTGACCGCTTATGATGCGATCTACGTGGCCACTGCCATCCAGAACCAGGCTATCTTCATCACAGCAGATAACCGCCTCATCAAGCAGTTGGCCGAGACGCCGTTTGCCTCTTCCATGATCCCATTGAACGGTTGGGAAAAACTTAAACCTTGAAGTATTTTTCGATCAGCGAGGGAATGTCTTCGGGGGTGACCCCGGAGTGTAGGGTTCCTTCTGGCCAGATCATCACGTTGGGGCCTTTTTCGCAGAGGTCCATGCAGCCGGATTTGAGCGCGCGGATCTTTCCCTTTAATCCGCGCTTTTTTACTTCTTCTTTGATCGCCTTGCAGATGGCCATCGAACCTTGCAGGCCACAGGCCGGGCGACCTTCGTCTGGCTCATCGTTGGTGCAGACAAAAATCATTCTGCGGTAAGGAACTTTCTCTTCATTCATCTCAAACGCCGGCCAGAACCGGTTCCTCGTTAAAGACCTTAAGAATGTCGTAAAGCGTGGTGCGTTGAGCGGGAATAAAACCCGCCTCACGGATCATTTGGATGGTATAGTGGATCGTGGTGGTGTTGATGTGGCCGGTCGCCTTGTGGACGTTTTCGTCGATTAGCGTTCCGCCAAAATCGTCGGCTCCAAAATGCAGCGCAACCTGCCCGACTTTCTTACCTTCCGAAAACCAAGAAGCTTGAATGTGTGGAATATTGTCAAGATAGACCCGCGAGGCAGCGAGCATCCGAAGATACGTCGAGGGACCCTTGCCCACTGGGATCTTCTTCTCGAGGGCGGAATTCCCAGGCTTGAAACTCCAAGGGATAAACGCCGTAAAGCCGCCTGTTTCATCCTGCAGATCGCGCACCCGGTTTAAATGCTCCAGCCAATCTTCCGGTCGGTCGACATGGCCGTACATCATGGTTGCCGTTGACTTCAAACCGAGTCTGTGGGCTTCTCGGTGGACCTTGATCCAGCCGTCATTGGGATTCTTTTTAGGGGAAATCCGTTTACGAACATATTCGGAAAGGACTTCCGCGCCGCCCCCGGGAAGAGACACTTGTCCAGCGTCCTTTAAGGCCTGAAGAACTTCGCGGATGGATTTCCCAGACACCTCGGTCATCATGTGGACTTCGCTGGCCGTAAAGAAGTGGGGAGTTACATGGGGAAATTGTCTCCGCGTCTCGCGGATGAGCTCCGTGTAGTATTCTAGGGGAAGTTCCGGATTCAGACCACCCTGAAGAAGCACGGTGGTCGCCCCCTGGTCAGCCGCGGATTTGATCTTCTCCATCACCTGTTCGACGGTGAGCGTATAGGCTTCCTTGTCGCCTGGACGGCGGTAGAAGGCGCAAAAAAGGCAGTCGGCGACGCAGACGTTCGTGTAATTGGGATTGGAGTCCACGATGAAGGTGACCCGGTTTCCAGGATGCATTCTGTGACGAACGTGCTGCGCGAGCTGGCCCAAATCCATCAAATCGGCGTCTTGGAGCAGGAATAGACCTTCCTCAGGGGTGAGTCGATCATGATTTCGGACTTTGGCGGCTACGCGGTCAAACATGCTTTCTCCAAAAGTTCTGTAAAGAGCCGGATGGACCACTCGTGCTCGGAATTAAGCTCATAGGCAAATCCATTCCAATAATCTAGGACATCGCGGAGCGAAAGTTGCCGCTGTGCGGCTTCCTTTGAGGCGAGTTCTAAATTATGTAAATCATTTATTTTTAATGATTTTTGGATAGATTGCTCAACAAAATCTTTAACGTCTTGCCGAAGTGCCCGCCGGATTGCCCAGCGCGCAAAGACAAAGGGGGTCCCCTGCCACTTCAGCCATTCCTCGCCGAGGTCGGTGACGGTCGAGAGCCCTTTGATCCCCTGTTTCTGGGCCTGCATGGCCTCGTCACCGATCAAAAGGAGGGCATCGGCGCCGCCATCATAGAGCGTGCTTGAGGCAATGCGCTCGTAGCGGATGTTGGACCGCCCATATCGAACCTCCAAAAGAAGCTGCAGGAGGCGAAATGAGGTCGATGTCTCGTCCGTTACGGCGCAGAGACCCTGCAAACGCGGCATACCTCGGTTGGAAAAAAGAAGAACGCTTTGGGCCTCTTTGCGAACACCGATGCCATACCGGCCGATGGGTTCATACTGGGAAGAAGAACGCACCCAATCGACGAGCGAGAGGGCACCCACGTCGATAACGCCCTTTTCCGCTGCAAGCCCTAATGCCCGGGGCGATATCGATTGAAACTCATATCGTCTCCCAGCCGCCTCCATCGGTTCCGGCCCGAATCCATGATGAAAAGGAACCATATTCAAATAAGGGATGTAGCCGACGCGGATGTTCATGCGGACACCTTCGAGCGGAGGAGCGATGGAGCGGAGGAGCGGATGACAGGACCATATGCATTTTCTTCCGCTCTCCCGCTCTTCCGCTCATTGTAAAGGGCGTCACGTTCTACCGGCACGCAGCCGGCTTCGCGGATGAGTTCTTCGAGGCGCGCACGGGCCATCTCAGTGGGAGATTTGGCGCCGGCGTCGTGCATGATGCGTTCGCCGCCGATCGTTCCATCAATATCGTCGGCGCCCCAGTGTAACCCCGTCGAAGCCGTTTCCTCGCCCAAAGTGATCCAATAGGCCTTGATATGCGGGATATTGTCGAGGTAAAGCCGGGAGATGGCGAGGAGCTTCAAGTCATCCAAAACTGAAGGAGGTTCGACCGCCAACCCCGTTTGACCTGGCTGAAAGGCTAACGGAATGAAGCTCATGAAAGCCGCCTGGACGTCATCCCCGAATGCCACTGTCGGGGATCCATCTTGAACATCAAT
>JBGPLV010000222.1:0-3533 GCA_041486625.1 Elusimicrobiota bacterium | reverse complement strand
GTGAGCCGGATGAAGATTTTCGGCAAGGAGTCCTCCCGGACCGGCATGGTCTTTGCCGGCCTGGGATGCCCCAACGGCTGCGACTTTTGCGCCACGTCTTACTTCTTCAAGCGCAAACATGTGAAGCTCCTGCCTACGGGGCGCGATATCTACAACGTCGTCGAACGGTATTTGGAGATCGAGCCCGAGATGTCCATCGTGGTCTTAGACGAGGACTTCCTGCTCAATAAGAAACGCGCGATGGAATTCCGGGACTGCGTGCTGGCGGGGGGTCGGGCGATGTCGCTCTTTGTCTTCTCAAGCATCCGCGCGATCAGCCAGTACACCACCACGGAAATTCTCGAGATGGGGATCGACGGTTTTTGGATCGGCTATGAGGGGACGCGCTCCGGTTTCGCCAAGCAATCCGGCCGCGCCCCCGACGAACTCTTCCGTGATTTGCGGGAGCATGGAGTCACCATCCTCGCTTCGATGATCGTGGGGTTCCCGTACCAGACCCCCGAGATCATTCAAGAGGAGCGCGAAGGGCTTTTCGCCCTCAAGCCCGCGCTGGCCCAATTCCTGATCTACGGCCCGACACCCGGCACCCCTTTCTACGACCGCATCATGAAGGAAAACCTTCTGCACAAGGACCTCACTGATGATCGCGAGCGCTACTACAGCCGCTGCACCGGTTTCAAGGCGATGGTCCAGCATCCGACCATGACTCCCGAGGCGATTGAAGCCGCCCAGATGGAATCCTTTGAAGAAGATTTCCGCCGCCTCGGCCCTTCCATCTACCGCGCCGTTGAAACCTGGTTTCTGGGATACCTCAAATTTAAGAACAGCCCGAACGCCTTCTTGCGCAAGAAGGCCGAGCGGTTTGCCTTTGAAATCCGAAGGGCCTATCCGATATTCCTCGCCGGCCGCCTCTTCGGGCCTACGCGCGAGATCCGCCGCTGGATCGGATTGTTGGAACGAGAGATCCATGCCGAACTGGGGATGCCGTCCTGGAGCCAGCGCACGGAAACTGTCGCCGCCGTCTTTTTAGCCGCCTGGTCCTGGGTTGCTCTGAAGCTGGACTTCTTTCAACATCCGCGCCTCATCCGCCACACCTTCCGCTTGCCGCAAGAGTCCGTTCCGGCCAAGCTTTGGCGGCGCCTCCGTGGAGAGGACCCGTCCGGCCACAACGTCCAGGTGGAGCTTCGTCCGGAAGCGACCATCTGGGTCAGGATCGAAGGACGCCTGGCGATGACCGGCGCCGAGCAGCTGGCCGATAAGCTCAAGAGCGCTTTGGCGCGGCGGCGCGAACGCCTCGTGCTCGATTTAAACCGCCTGAAAGCCTCTGAAGAAGAAGCACTGGAGCATCTGGGCAAGAGCCTTTCCGAGTACCGCAACCGCATTCGCGTCGTCCTGCCGGAGGCCTACGATTTTTCCGCCTTTGTGACCCTTGCCGCCTTGCAGATGCACTGCCTCGAGCCGGCCGCCGCCCCGTCCTCGTAAAAACGAGCCGGTTTATTTCCCGAAAATGGCTTCGTATCTCTTGGGGTTGCTCTTCTTGAAGTCGTCGAGGAGCTTTTGGCGGGTTGTGCGCCAGGCGTCTTTGGCAGGTCCTGTCTTGCGGGTCTTGGAGTCATAGACCAAGAAGCTCACGATTTTGGGGAATTCAGATTCCCGGATAATGGCGCCGGGCTTGCCTTGCATCTTCTTCACATAATCCGTCCAAACGCTATCTGAGATTTGCCAAATTTTGTTGTCCTTATAGAGATCGGGTTCTTTTTCCTTGGCCGTTTTTTGTTCGTCTGCCGTCAGCTGGAGGAACTGCGAGTTCAGTGGACGCGACAAGGAATGGCACTGCGAACACCGACGGGCGAATACCCGGTAACCGGCCTGGATGTCCTCGGGATATTTCGATACATCCACTTGCGCTTCTCCGGCGTCATTGGGAAAGGGGGGTCCTCCCGGGCCCTCGCCTGATTCGTCCGCCCGCGCGGCGCGTCCCAGCGGCATCGCGGCCACGGCCAGCGCCAAAATCAACCCCCCATACGGTATTCTCTTCATTTCTTGAATAGTTCGTCGTAGCGTTTTGCGAAGCTTTTCTTAAAGTCATCGATCAGCTTCTGGCGGTGCAGACGCCACATCTCCTGGCTGTCGCCCATCTTACGGGCCCGCGAGTCTTCGACGAGGAACTGCCAGATTTTTTTCGCTTCTTCGCCTTGGATATTGGCGCCGGGCTTGGCCATCATCCGCTTGACGAAGCGGCTCCAGGTGTGGTCTTCAACATGCCAGATCTCATCGTTCTTGAAAAGATCCGGCGATTTGGCCTTGGCGGCCGCCTGCTCCTCCGCGGAGAGCTCCAGGAATTGCGCGTTGATCGGCCGCGCGATTGAATGGCATTGAGAACAGCGCCGGGCAAACAGACGGTACTTGGCTTGGACGTCCGGTGGGTATTTGGAGACATCGATCGTATCGGGGCCGGCGTCATTCGGGTAGGGAGGGCCGCCAAGACTTGATTCCTCGGCATAGGCGCCCAGAAATGGCACTAGGATCATGCTGACACCGAGCACCGAGACTTTCAACGCAAAAAGCCCCCTTTTCAGTATCGTTGGAATCCCCTTCTCTGCAGCCCGGATCCCTTAAAAACCGACCTCAACCTGAGCGGTCACTCGGTTACCTTTGGGCTGCCGGGCATCGGGATCGGCTGACGTGATGTCCTGCTTCGTGTCAGCGCTCACTTCCAGAAATGCTTTCACGTTCGCTTTGAAGTAATGGGCCAGCTGCGCCGTGATGTAAGCGAACTCATGATGCGCACCACTGGCGTCCGTGGTCTGGTACCAGTTTTGGCGGAGGAGCGGTACGAGGAAGGGGGTGTCGGATTCTCCACGGTTGTAGATGTACATCAGTTCGACATAGGCGGCTCGGTTGATTTCGCGGGCCAGCGTGGTCAGGTTTTTGTCAAAGGCATACAAAAACGCGCCGCGGCCGACCAGCCCGGCCATTTCCACCATCGCATCCACGCCGGTCTTTGAGAACTGGACTTTGTCCACCGGGCCGCTGCCTACAACATCCAGGGGCCCTTCGCTGCCGATGCTGCCAAAGGTGCCCAGCATCAGGTTGTCTTTCGGGGTGCTGAAGGCCAGGCGAATGTTGCCGTCCTTCGGGCCCTTGCCGGCGTCGTCGTCTTTATCCGCGCTGACACCCGCCGCATAATAGACAGAACCCAGCCCTTCCTGGCTGAGCCGGCCGGAAGCGAGAATCGTCTGTTTGGTCTCATCCATCACGTCGGCGGAGAAGGACCCCTGGTCCGTTTGCCCGCCCGAGATGGCGCGGCCGGTGACGGTCGGGCTGCCAAAGTCGGACAATGTCTGGTAAGGATCCATCACAAAGAATCCTCTCCGCGCCGCAAATACATTCAGGTATTTCGATGGATGATAGCCCAATTGGAGGTCCCCGATCTCGGGCGAAAAATGGCTGTCGGTTTCGCCGACGATCTCTCCAAACCACGACACGTGGCTGGCCACGTCTCCTCCGGCGAGAAAGAAGTTCACGTCATG
>JBGPLV010000221.1:0-3599 GCA_041486625.1 Elusimicrobiota bacterium | reverse complement strand
GTCCTTGTAATAGTTGTTGGCGCCGTCGATGATCAAATCGCCTTTGGCGAGAAGCGGCGCGAGCTCCGCCAGATGCTCTTCGGTGGGAGCGCCGGCGGGCAGCATCAGCCATACGACGCGCGGCGCCTTGAGGGCGGCGACCAAATCCTTCAGTGACGGAGCCGCCTTGGCGCCCTCTTTAGTGATTTCTTCCGTCTTGGAATACGTTCGATTGTAGGCGACAACCTCGTGGCCGCCTTTGAGCCATCGGCGGCCCATGTTCATGCCCATGCGGCCAAGACCGACCAGTCCGATTTGCATCAGCGCACTCCTGTTTTTAAAGCCTCTCGTTTTTGCTCGAGGCTTTTCATCAAGTCATCATACGAAGCGGCAAAAAGTTTGACGCCGTCTTCTTCCAGCTGCCGGGTGACCTGGTCCATCGAGATTCCCGCCCTTGCTAAGTCCTGCACGACTCTCTGGGCGGCGGCGGTGTCCCCCGGCAGGGCCGTCCGGACCTGGACGTGGTCACGTGCGGCTTCAATGGTCGCCAATGGCAACGTATTCACCGTTTCGGAGCCGATCAGTTCTTCCACATAGATGACATCTCGATAATGAGGATTTTTGGTGCTGGTGGAGGCCCACAGGGGACGCTGCACGCGGGCTCCCTTGGCGGCCAGAGCCCGGAAGCGGGCGCTGCCCTTCATCTTCTGAAACATCGCATAGGCGAGCCGGGCATTCGCGATGGCGGCTTTGCCGAGAAGGGACTGGTAGCCGGATGGTTTTTGCTTCTCCAAGAGCCCATCCACCAGCGTATCGACGCGGCTCACAAAGAAACTCGCCACCGAAGCCACAGATGAGAGTTGTTTCCCGCTTTTTTCCAACAACCGTTCAAGGCCGGCCAGCCAAGCGTCCATCACCTCTTGGTAGCGCTGAAGAGAAAAGATGAGCGTGATGTTAATGTTGATCCCTTCGCCCAAAGCCTGCTCAATCGCCGGCAGGCCTTCCTTCGTGCCGGGGATTTTGATCATCACGTTGGGACGATTGACAGCGCGGAAAAGCCGTCGCGCCTCCTCCAGAGATCCCTGCGTGTCCCGCGCCAGATGCGGGTTGACTTCAAGCGACACATAGCCGTCGGCTCCCCGCGTGCGGTCAAACGCCGGGCGGAACTGGTCGCAGGCGGTTTGAATGTCTTCGATCGATAGGGCATCAAAGATCTGGACGCTGTTTTTTCCCTCACGGATGAGCCGCGAGATGGCTTCATCATAGTCCTTGGCCCCCGTGAAGGCCTTCTGAAATATGGTCGGGTTAGACGTCACGCCGCTCAGGCCGTCTTCAGCGATCAGTTTCGCAAGTTTGCCATCCGTCATAAACTTCCGGGTAATAAAATCAAGCCAGATGCTCTGGCCGGCTTTTTCGAGTTCCAGTAAAGGGTTCACTGGGGAGTCTCCCTCTCGGTCAGACGAATTTTCTTGTCCACATGCGGAATCAGCGCCAATAAATAGGGATGGGTCGGCACCGACGCGGTCGCGCTTGAGACCTGCACGTCTAAAAGGACAACCCGGTAAGGCGCGTACACCTCCTCATCCCTCTCCCTGATTTTCCCGAAGGAGATGGACGAGACGCCCGGCCGCTCACCGGCGAATACGCCCAGAACGACATGTTGGTCGAAATTGACTTCCGGAAGCGGCTCTTTTTGCTGCATCTCGGTCCACAGTTTGCCCCAGCCTTCCTTGTTTCTTATAACAACCAAGCGGGCCTCTTTGATCCCGCTTTCAACACCCTTCCATTCTTGCTGAACCGGTAGGACCACGGGAGGCTTCGGAGGCTCCGGACGTGCCGCGGCGGCGGGCGGGGTCTCCGTGCCCGGCCGAACACTTGCCTGTCCGACGAGCGGGGCTGGTGCCGTTACCGGGCTGGGCACGGGTGCGCTGCTCGCCTCGATTGCCGCAGGCTCCGGCTCAGATGTTGGACTTGCCAGGCCATGAGTCATGATCGAAGAATGCCGAAGAACCCAGTAGCCGACACCGGCCAAAAGGAAAATTCCTACAACGACCCGGGGCGCCTTGGTGGGTGGACGGTCCACCCCGGCAAATTTGCCCTGACGGGCCAAAAACAGGTTCGGTAGAGGATCGGGAGAGGCCTTCTTAAGCGCTTCGCGCTTGACGCGAGCCTGCTTCGCCCGTGCTTTGGCGAGCGCGTTCCGGCACTTTTCGCACGCGGCCGCGTGCGCCTCAATCTGGCGATTTCGGCTTTCGGTCAAGCCACCGGCCAAATAGAGCGAAATCTCCGATTTGATATGATCGTTAGACATTAAACCTCATCGGTCTGGCGGTCGGAGGGATCGCATAGTGGCCTAGTGCGGCGGTTTGCTAAACCGCTATACGGGTTAAACCGTATCGAGGGTTCGAATCCCTCTCCCTCCGGTCGCCCGATCCCTTTCACTCGGATTATAACAAAGGCCCCCCTGATATAATTCTCACGTGATTTCGTTATTGCTTATTTTTCTGATATTCCCTGCACCGCTGCAGGCTTCATGCCTGGATAACGCCGATTCCGCCTACAACATCGCCGTCAGTCAGGGAGATTACCAAAAGGCTCTCCATTTAGTGGCCGGGGAACTTCATTTGACCCCGGAGCAGGAACGGCGCTTCAAGATCATTCAGGGGTTCAGCTACAACCATGATGATCGCCATGGCCAGGCGGATCCGGAAACGCTTGAACTGCGTTTAGATCCGGGGCTTTTTATCGAGGGCAAGGAAGGCGCTTGCCAAGGGATGGCGCATGAGCTCGCCCATTTGCGCCAATTCCGCCGCGACCGGCGGCGCTTTCACGCTTATTTCTCCAAACACCCTGTGCCGGAGGACGGGTGGAAGGATTGCGACCGCGAGGAACTGGCAAAGCCGCCCGCCACACAACAGGCGGGCGTCCGCCCTGCCGTGTGGCGGACGGATTCCGATCAAGCGGAAGAGGAAGCCTACGCCTGCCTGCAGGACAATGATCTTATCCCCCATGCCGCCGCCGATGACATCGAGGCACTCCTGGCCCAAATTCCCTACGCGACTCAACACACGCTCAGGGATGATGATTTGAATTACCTATTGGACAACCTGAAGCGTTGGTCGGACCATGCGTCCATGGTCACCGATCAATCCAACGAAAGCTACTTCCTTTCGGAAATCAAGAGAGAGGACATACGGATATTCTGCAAGGGAACGGATTACGCCCGTAAGAATTTCGCCAACCCCGCGCCCTTCCAACAGGCCTGGCTGGTCTTTTGCCGCGTTAGGCGCTAAAGAATCAATTCGCCTTTTTGTAGAACTTCAAAGACCGTTTTCAGCGGCACTTGATTGGTAGGCATGAGCTTTTGACGAGCAGGCTCGAGGTCCTCAAGGCGGGCGTTTGGTTTCTTGAAGTGTTCCAGCATGAGGATCATGATGGGATCCGCTTCCTGGATGTGACAGGTGTTTATGGAATCGCGATAGAAAACGAGGACTTCGGGTTTTTGTTTCGGTGGCTTGGCCATCGGTGCGCCGGCCTCCACCCAGAAAAATATTTGATGCTGATAAGCCCGGACAACCGTGGTTGGGTTGGTGAGGCCTGAGCCCCTCCGAACGGCGGAT
>JBGPLV010000220.1:0-3624 GCA_041486625.1 Elusimicrobiota bacterium | reverse complement strand
GGTCGATGATCGAAAGGCGCTGGAATCCCAAACCGAGACCCGGCTGAGCATGATAGCCTTCGTCATCGGGACCCCGGTGGCGCATGGTTCGGGCCATGGCTTGAAGCAGTTCCACGGAAGGTTGTTCCCCCGACGAATTCACGATCCCGCAAATCCCGCACATGCTTAGCGTTTCATCCCTTGATAAAGAGTCAGGTAGGCTTGGCCGATTTGGGCGAGCGCGTAGCGGCGTTCGATGTGTTCTCGGGCCGAGCGGCCCATCGTCGCCAGGCGTTCCGGATGGTGAGCGAAATCGGTGAGAAAACGCAGACTCTCCGTAAGCATCTGCTGGGGCGAGGTAAGGGTGTGCGTACCTGTCTTTTCCCCCTCCGCGTCAGGCAGGGCCGCGGCTGCGGTGGTTAGCGTTGGTAGGCCGCACGCCATCGCCTCCAGAAGAAAATTGGACATGCCTTCGCCCTCGGACAGGAGAACGGCGAGGTCGCTGGTGTGATAATAAGGGAGCGGATCAACGCCCACCGCCCATTGCACCCGATCTCTTAAATGTTCGATACGCTTCGTCAGTTCCGGCGGCGGGGGTTCGGATAAAATCAAAGTCAGTCGCCAGGGAAACCCGCCCTGCGAACTTCCACCTTCCCACAGATCGAGGATGGTTTCGACCCCTTTTCCTTTCGCCCAGCGGCCCACGTAGATGGCCGTCAGCGGCCGCTTCGGATCTCGAGGAGATGGGCGGAACACCTGGGTGTCAATGCCGTTCGGGATATAGGAAAGCTTTTCCGACGCGATGCCTAAAGATCGGGCTTCTTGCAGCGTCTCTTGACTGGGGCAGACGACATAGGCGTTCCCGCGCCTCAAGAGCCAGAGTTTGAATCTTCCGATCAGGTAGCGGGACGAAGTACGGAGATCACCGGTTTGGCGACCGCCGGCGATTTTGATCAGGACAGGACGCTTCCCGACGAAACCCGCCGCCAACCCCGCCATGGCGGGCGTGGACACCATATGGGCGTGCAGAATGTTTGCGGAGCGATCCTTCAAGAGATAAAAAAGGGCGTAACATCCATAAATCAAGGAAGATATCGGCGGAATTCCAAATGTCCGAAAGCGCACCACGTCAAAGCCGTTCACGCGTTCTTTGGCCGGTTGGCCGGGGAATGATTTTTCCGTCAGGACCACGACATCGTGACCGTGTTGGGCCAGCCAAGTGGAGAGCCTGTAACATTGGATTTCGGCGCCTCCGATCGTTGGCGGGAATCGTGCGATGAGCATGGCGATTTTCATTCTGCTTTGAATCGCATTCAATTAAAGATAAAATGCAGCGTCTTATGAAAGTAAATGGAGGAACCAGGGGATTGAGGGTCGCGGTGGTGGGTAGCGGCTATTGGGGTCAAAACCTGGTCCGTAATTTCCACGAAATTGGAGTTTTATCCGCCGTTTGCGACAGTTCCGAAAAAGCGCTTGCCACCTTCAAAACACAATATCCAGAATGCCAATTTTTCAATTCCTACTCCGAATTGCTTTCCCATCATACCTTTGATGCCGTCGCCATTGCTACACCGGCCGAAACCCATGCGCCCATGGTTCGCGAGGCGCTGGAGGCGGGGAAAGACGTTTTTGTGGAAAAGCCGCTCAGTTTGGACGTCCCCACCGCACGATCTTTGTTGAATTTAGCCCACGAGAAAAAGCGGATCCTCATGGTGGGGCACCTCCTGTGGTATCACCCGGCCGTTCTCAAGCTCAGGGAGTTGGTAGATGCCGGCGAGCTCGGCAAAATCCGTTATCTCTATTCCAATCGTCTCAACATGGGCAAAATACGGCGTGAAGAAAACATTCTCTGGTCCTTCGCTCCGCATGATATCTCCGTGATTCTGGGCCTTCTTGGAGAGATGCCGGATCAGGTCATCGCCCAAGGCGGCAATTATCTCCATGCCCGCATCGCGGACGTTACGGTGAGCTGTCTCTCTTTTCCGAGCGGGGTGAAGGCGCATATTTTTGTCTCGTGGCTCCATCCGTTTAAGGAACAGAAGCTGGTGGTGGTGGGAGACCGGAAAATGGCGGTTTTTGATGACCTCTTGAAAGAGAACAAGTTAGTTCTCTACCCCCATTCTATCGAATGGAAGGGGCAAGTTCCCATTGCCAACAAAGCCACGGCGGAAGCGGTTCCAGTAGAGTGGAAGGAACCTTTACGAGCGGAGTGCGAGCACTTCATGGCATGTGTGAAAACGCGCCAGAACCCTCGGACCGATGGTCAGGAAGCGTTAAAGGTATTAACCGTATTGCAAATGTGCCAGCAAGCCCTCGAATCGCCGGTAGGATCCGGTGCCAGGTCCCGCTCTTCGCCGGGGGAGAAGTATTTTGCGCACGACTCCGCTTTTATCGATGAGGATGTGGAAATCGGTGCGGAGACAACGATCTGGCACGTCAGCCACATTTTGAAAGGATCCCGCATCGGAAGCCGATGCCGGATAGGACAGAATGTTGTCATCGGCCCGCGTGTTAAAGTCGGAGATAACGTTAAGATTCAAAACAATGTTTCCGTCTATGAAGGCGTGACGCTGGAATCCGACGTCTTCTGCGGCCCCTCCATGGTTTTTACCAACGTTTTCAACCCGAGGAGCGCGATTCCCCGCATGCAGGAACTAAAGTCCACGCGGGTTAAGCAGGGAGCGACGTTGGGCGCCAACTCCACAATCGTCTGTGGCAACTCCATCGGGCGTTACGCCTTTGTAGGTGCCGGAGCGGTGGTCACGAAAGATGTTCCCGATTACGCGCTTGTGGTGGGCTCGCCCGCGCGCGTAGTGGCTTGGATGTGCCAGTGCGGCGTGAAACTTCTTTTTCGGGGTGAGCGCTCCACCTGCTCCGCGTGCGGAACTTCGTATCGAAAGAAGCAAAATCACGTTCGACCCGTGACTTCGTCTCGCGTCACCGCGTCGAAATGAAAATCCCCCTCCTCGACTTGTCTGCCCAGCACGGCCCGCTCCATAACGATATGATCAAAGCGTTAGACCAGGTACTCCGCAGTCAAACCTTCATCCTCGGTCCTGAGGTTGAGAAATTTGAAGGCGCCATTTCCGCCTATTGCAAAATCCCATATGCCATCGGCGTGTCCTCCGGCACAGACGCACTTTTGGTTGCCCTCATGGCGCTTGACGTCGGGTCCGGCGAGGAAATCATCACGTCCCCGTATTCTTTTTTCGCGACGGCCGGAGCGATCGCAAGGCTGAACGCCAAACCTGTATTTGTTGATATCGATCCCGTTACCTACAACCTGGATCCGGGCAAGCTCACGAAAGCCATCACATCGAAAACAAAAGCCATCGTGCCGATCCATCTTTTCGGCCAGTGTGCCGACATGTCGCCGATACTGGACTTAGGTAAACGTCGCAACATCGCCGTCGTGGAAGATGCGGCGCAGGCGATCGGTGCGGAATATGACGGGGGTCAGCGCGCGGGAACCATGGGACAGTTGGGATGCTTTTCGTTTTTTCCGAGCAAGAATTTGGGGGCTTTAGGGGACGGCGGCATGGTGATAACCCGTGATGCCGCACTGGCCGAAAAAGTGCGAGCGATGCGCGTTCATGGTGCCAAACGCAAGTATTATCACACATGGGTCGGCGGTAATTTCCGGCT
>JBGPLV010000219.1:0-3660 GCA_041486625.1 Elusimicrobiota bacterium | reverse complement strand
CGGCCATTCTGGAGCCCCACGCCATCACGTCCATTCTAACCCACTTACGCCTTCCTGACAAACCGCCCGGCTTCGCCCCGCCACGAATCCCCGAGCAAACGCAGTTCGCCTGAGCCCGGCCTCTCCGCTGGCCGGTACTCTTGCGGCTATAAATCCAAAAAGTTTTTCCTCAAAGCGCCGTTCCGCCGGAATTTCCTCCCGCTCGCATGCCGGCGGGTGGGATTTCTTCTCTCAGAAACACCCGAGTCATAAAAACCTTGGTAAAATCATCCCGTAACGAACCGGGACTGGGCGCGCTATAGGGATTGAGGTGCGCCCGGTCTCAAGAAAGGGCCTTTGAAATTCCTATACTCCCACAAGATATGCTTTGTTTTTCCCTCGATGAGGCGGACCTCGATGCCTGGCATAACCGAAGTTGGCTGCACATAGCTTCCGGAACGTGGGTTCTGGCCGCCGCCCTTTGGCTGATCTACGTATTTCCCAAGCTTTATCGGATTCCCCCCAGCGAACCCAAGTATCTCTAGGGGGATATCCCCAATATGACGGCCGTCATAGTCGGGTTTGACCGTCTCTGTTAAGCTCGACCATGGAGGGAAAGACGAAGGCTTCACATCCACAGATTGGCGCCCGGACAGTCGCCTTCGGCGACAGTACGGGCATGCCCCTGCACCCGACGCCACTACAGCGTTGGCGTCCGCCAGAGCCTCAGTGGCGGAAGGGTGGCCGGGGCGAAGACTTCCTCGAGGGAGTCCCTGAACGCAGTGCCAGCGGGTTAAACCCAGGGACTCCCCTCTCCGTTTATATGCATCCTACCTTGGACATTCAAAGCCTGGGCCCCTGCGACGTAGCTTGCGGGTCTTGCGTGCACTGCCGTGTTTCCGATGCGTTAAGAAACCCAGCCGCCTAACGAGTCATCAATCGCTTCAGTTTCGGATAGACAGGTTCCCACATCGCGCCTTTGACGCGCTCGGGGATGTCGTGTTCGGTGATTTTAGGAGAGGCGAGGCCGCGCCGGACGATCTCTAATCCGATCGCGACCGCGATGTTGTAGGAGACTTGGCGGACATGCTCAAGGTTGGGAAAGAGGCTCGCTTCAAAGCCCGGGAGCCGTTCATCGAACGCCGCGAGCGTCTTGGCGGCCGCGAGAAATATCTCCTCCGGCACGAGCCGGGCCCCTGAGGCGGCCAGTCCCAAACCCACACCCGGGAAAATGAAGGCGTTATTGCATTGACCAATTGGAGTCTTAACCCCTTTCCATTCAACCGGCTCAAACGGGCTCCCGGTCGCTACGATGGCCTTTCCGTCGGTCCATTTAAACAGCTCGGCGGGTTTGGCCTCGGACTTTGAGGTGGGGTTAGAAAGCGGAAAAATGATCGGCCGGTCCACGCCAGCGGCCATGGCTCGCACGAGAGCTTCATCAAACATGTTGGGCTGACCGGACGTGCCGATAAGTACGGTCGGCTTGACGGCCTTCACCACGGCATCGAGCTGAATAGGATGAGTTGCGTCCAACCCCGCCGCATGGACATGCCCAATCTTTTGGGCAAACGGCGTTTTCTCTTCGCTCAAATCGATGCGCCCTTCGTGCACCAATCCCTTCGTATCTACGAGCCAGATCGCTTCCCGCGCCGTGGGCTCGCCGATGCCTTCTTCGCGTAAGGCCTGGATGATAAGCGCTCCGATGCCAGTCGCCGCCGATCCGGCGCCCGCAATCACTATCCGCTGGTTTTTTAGGGCTTCGCGCTTCAGTTTGACCGCTCGGAGGAGTCCGGCAACGGTGACAGCGGCCGTTCCTTGAATGTCATCGTTAAAACTAGCGAGATGATTCTGATGGCGCTTTAAGAGCCGCCAAGCATTGTTCTTGGAGAAATCCTCCCATTGGAAGATGGCTCGCGGCCAGCGTTTGTGCACGGCCTCCACGAAGAGATCAATAAAGCGATCGTATTCCTCCAGTTCCAACCGAGGATGGCGCCACCCGAGGTAAAGCGGGTCATTTAAGAGCTCCTGGTTGTTCGTCCCTACGTCCAAGAGCACAGGAAGCGTGTGGCGCGGATCAATGCCGGCGCACAGAGTGTAGAGGGACAACTTGCCGACGGGAATTCCCATTCCCCCAACCCCTAAGTCCCCCAGGCCGAGAATCCGTTCGCCATCGGTTGCGACAATGACCGCGACATCATCCGGCGCGGAATCCTCGAGGATCTTAGAAATGGGCCCGGCTTCGGGGTAGGACACGTAGAGCCCACGGGCGCGGCGAAAAAGATGGCTGTAACGCTGGCAAGCCTCGCCCACCGTGGGCGTGTAAATGATGGGGACCATTTCGGTGATATGTTCCTGGACCAGCTGGTAGAAGAGGATCTCATTCCGGTCCTGCAGGGACGCAAGAAAAATATATTTCTCGATCGGGCTTGTTTTAGAGCGGAAGTTTTCGTAAGTCCGCTTCAGCTGCTGTTCCATGGTCGAGGCATGGACCGGAACCAGGCCGCGCAGTCCGAAAGCCTCGCGTTCGTCCTCGGGGAAAGCGCTCCCTTTATTAAGGTAGGGATCGGCCAGGAGCTGTTTTCCGGTAAGGGCCGTTTTAACGATTTCTGGGGGCATAGCGGCGCGTGGCGTCGTCGGGGACGAAGCCCAAGGTCATGACTAAGAGCTGACTGACGGCAAAAATCACAAGCCAAACGAACGCCTTTTCCATAAATCCGTAAGAATGCAGCCCGATGCCGAGCATATTGACGCCGAACCAGGAGAAGGCGGTGACGACGTTTCCGAAAACGGCCATGATCATGACGGCGCGCTGCCCGGCGAGTTTCCCAACCCGGGCGTGCAGGATAAACGCGTTCCACAAGACGATCATGAGCGCCCCGTTTTCCTTCGGGTCCCACCCCCAGAAACGGCCCCACGATTGGTCCGCCCAAATTCCTCCCAGAATCGTGCCGATGAAGCTGAACAAAAGGCTGAAGCAAACGATGCCGTAAACCATGCGTTCCATCTCTGTCGCGTGCGTTTCGTTCCAGCGGCGATCGACCACGCGACGGACGAGATAAAGGATGGCCAAAAACCCTGAAAGAAACGTGGAACTGTAGCCAATCGTGATGCAGACGACATGGGTGGCGAGCCAAAAGTTCGAGTCCAAGACTGCCCGCATCATCTCCAAGGTATCGCCGGAGGCCGCGAGGTGATGCGCAATGATGAGCGTCACGAAGCCGATCGCGGAGGCGACCATCGTGCCGATCCCGTTGCGGTAGAAACGCTCAAGCACAATACCCAATAGGACCGCCGCCCAGCCGACAAAGATGGCCGAAGAATAAAGGTTAGTCACAGGCGGCCGGCCCTGCAAGACCATTCGGGAGACCAATCCCACGGTGTGCACGACGAAGGCGAGCGCGAGAAGATAAAACGCGGACCGCACAAGCGTACGTGGCCAAAAAAGGAGCGATAAGAAGGCGAGGACAAGCGCGGTAACATAGATCACCATGCTCTTGTAGAAGGGTTCAAAGTAATTGAAGAGAAATTCATGGCGGGCGCGCGAGGCATCGTCCGGGACTTTCGCGTCCAGCCAGCTGCGATATTCAATGAGCGTTTTCTTAAACGCGGCTGGATCGGAAGCCCGCCAGGCATCTCCGAGCGCCGCATACGCTTCGACGGGCGGCGGGACGCCCACGCCGG
>JBGPLV010000218.1:0-3664 GCA_041486625.1 Elusimicrobiota bacterium | reverse complement strand
GATCGTAAGGTCCAGGAACTGGCCGAAAAGGAGCTGCATGAAACCGGCCACCCGGGAGCGGCCGTGGTCATGAATCCCCAGACCGGCGAGCTCTTTGCCCTGGCTTCTTCTCCCGGATATGACCCCAACCTTTTCATGCCTCTGGGGGATTCGGAGGAGCGCAAACATCTTTTGTCCGATCCCAACCTCCCCTTATATAACCGGACGATCCAGGCCCTGTATCCCCCGGGGTCGACCTTCAAAATCATCACCTCTCTGGCCGCCCTGGAGAGCGGCCCCTTCGATCCCTATAAAAAGCTTTATTGTAAAGGGTCGTACACGCTGGGAAAGGAACGCCGCATTTTCCATTGTTGGAAGCCGCACGGGCACGGGTCGGTTGATTTTAAGAAAGCGCTGACCGAAAGCTGTGACGTCTATTTTTATCAGGTCGGCTCCGACGTCGGCCCGGAGGCGATTGAGGACATGGCTAAACACTTTGGATTTGGGGCGCCCACCGGCGTGGACCTTCCACATGAAAAGAAATGGGACCTTCCGCTGGCTTATAAGGCAAGACACCATCAGCACTGGCAGGGCGGCGACACGCTCAACTACGCGATCGGGCAGGGGGCACTGCAGGTCACGCCGCTTCAGCTTGCCAACGCGATGTCCATGGTCGCCAACGGCGGAGAACTTTGGCAGCCCTACCTTGTTTCGGAGTCCCAGCGCTTCGGTCAGTTCGTGGAGCGTCTGGGCGGACCTCGCATGGTCAATCACATCGCCATCTCTGAAAAATCGTGGTCTTTCCTCCGCGAAGGGCTTGTCGAGGTGGTGCGAAACGGCACCGGTGTCGCCGCACAAATTAAGGGAACGGATGTGGCGGGCAAAACGGGTACCGCGCAGGTCCCCAAGGGAAAAGAACATGCGTTGTTTGTCGCCTACGCGCCGGCCGAGCAGCCACGGGTCTCGTGCGCGGTCGTGGTGGAGCACGGAGGTCACGGTGGCAGCGTCGCGGCTCCCATTGCTCATGATCTTTTAGCGATGATGCTTCAAGCCGGAGAAGTCGGCCATGTGTACCACCGCGAGGAGGTCCAGGGTGATTAACCGCTCGGTGCGCCGCCTTTGCGCTCCGCTGCGGGCGGTGGTCGCCGGAGCGGCTCCCAGTACGTCCTCGCTCCGCGCAAAGGCGCCGCCCCTCGCTCGGGGTGAGGGAAAAATTCCCTCTCCCCTATGTGGGAGAGGGCGGTCGCCGCAGGCGACCTGGGTGAGGGGGTCGATAATCCTGTTTTTGCTGTTCTTATCCTCAGTGGGTTTCCTGTGGCCACATCCGGCGTGGGCGTCGCAAAATAGTTCATCTCCATCTTCGACTTCATTCCCTTATTTGCCTATTACGGACTGCATCCCGCGAGAGAGGCTTCCAGCAAAGTTAGCAGATGCCGTTCCTTCAGTGCCGGAGAAAAGCGGTATTACTTTCGGAGGTAGCGCGGATATCGACTGCAAAATCGGGAAAGAATACTGTCATCGTTTTTCTCGTAAAGAATTCGAATCTCTATGGGGAGGGCATATTGAAGGGCAAACAGAGGATCATGTTTTTCTGGCCACACCTTGCGCGTTGGAGTCCGACCGCACCGCCAAAGTGGGGCGGGAGAATCAGGAAGCATATGCAGAAGCCCTCAAACAAGAAACTCCTGAAACACTTCAATTCCTTCAGAGAATGCTCGGAACCTGGTGCGGGCGATCGATCCCCAAACCTGGATACGGTGATGCGGAAATCCGCGTCGCGTTCGCTCCCAAGGGATCAATAATCACCGGCCACGCGACTGCATCCTGGGCCAGATACCCTGGACGTCCCATTGACTCACATGGTGTCACTGACCCCTTTGACATTTACCCGTTAGGGCGAGCATCTGACCCACAACACATCTTTTTTACGGCAATCAATGGATATCAGAACCCGAATGGCTGGAGCTTAGACCGAACCACCCACCTCCTTTATGCAGCACCATGGTCTGTCCCGCTTTCCAACAGCTGCACAGGTTATTATTTGCCAAGTGAAACCAAACCCATCGACTATTCTCTGGCTTCGATGCTTGCGATGCGAATCGCCTCCCAGGAACCAGGAATGCGCCAATCCGGTCTCAAGGAATTAGGATGGTATCCCGCGCTTCGAGAAGAAGTAAGCGAGAATGTTTGCCGCCAGCTCTTGAAGAACCTTTCACGAAGCCGATATTCTTGGGCAGCAGAGGTCTTAAAAGGACTAGGCCTTCACGACACGCTCCCAAAAATGGAGAGTCTTGCTAAAGAGGACAATCAGAAAAGTCAAAATATTCAGGAATTTATGTCCTATGTTCAAATGGATTCCGCGATGTCTGCCACAAGTCCCACAACCGGCCAGGATGCCTTGAATGATTTTAAGGCAGCGAAAGCATGGGTCCACAAGGGCGACCCTTATGAGTCATGGTCAAAACACGCACATGCCTATTGCATTCCGTTCCGAGGCTCGTCGCTCGAAGTACCTACTGATCAAATGTGGTGCTATTTATGCCAGCGTAAAGATGAGCAGATGATTGCAACCTACGAATTTTATTTCGATCCGGCCAAAGACGCATGCACACTCCAGCAATTTGGAGTGCGCTGGAACAGCGACGATTTAGGGCTTTTGAGCAATATCAAAAAAGAGGTCTCTCGAACGCTCGGATCCCTACAGCCCGTGAAAAGTTTAGATTTCAATACCAAGAAAACGAAAGAAGATATCGATCAGTCCCTGAACGAGTTCGGTTCAGGTTTCTGGAGAGAGATCGGAGCCTGGAAAAGCGCGAATGATCTGGCCTACGCTTTTCGAGAAGAAGATCTCGGCAAACCTAAACAGGTGCGATTTCTTTGGCGATGGTCTCCTTTGCTTGAGCGGATTCCATCAACTTTTGAAGAGGCTATGCAGCAGGATAACAAGAAAGCTTCATCGGAGAATTCACTATCGGCCGATGATAAAGCTTTTCTGGCGCGACTCCGAAGGGGGTGGAGCGACGATCAAGAGGGATGCCGCAATGGAAGCGACATATTCCGTCCCGCTATAGAACATGGCGAATCGTATTTGAAGGAACACCCTTCAACCAACATCACCCCTGCCGTGATTCTTGAGGTCGCGCGTGCTTATGAGTCATGGTGGTCCGCCTCCAAGGCTATAGATGATCCCTACATCACACCGGCAAATTACGCTGGCGAAGCTGAGGCGGCAAGGCTCAAAGCAATTGACTATTACCGAATATATCTTAAGAGTGACCCTGCTTCTTTCGATGCAAAAGAACGAGTCTATCGCCTTGAGCACAACATCGATACTGCGCAGCGGGCCTACTACTGCATTTATGACTAACCCAATTGAGCATCTTTCGATTTGTGCTTTTCCGGTGGGGAGAAGGAGAAAAGATGGCCCCCTCACCCCAACCCTCTCCCACGTAGGGGAGAGGGGGTTTGTTAAGCCTTCGCCCCTGGTGGGAGAAGGCGGTCGCCTGCGGCGACCGGATGAGGGGGAACATGATTAACCGGGATTCTTTTTACGGGACCTGGAGCCGGCGGATGGACTGGCCCACGATGGCAGCGGTGGCGGTGCTGCTCGTGATGGGCCTGGTCGCCGTTTTTTCAGCGGTGAATCCCTCGGGGGCGTCCATGCGCTTCATGATCAAGCAGCTCT
>JBGPLV010000217.1:0-3692 GCA_041486625.1 Elusimicrobiota bacterium | reverse complement strand
TCTCGAGAAATTTTATCCCTCGCTAAAAGAAATGTCTCTCACGGACTATAAAGTCCGTGTTGTAAACGCCTCGGCCGGCACCGCGGCGAAGGTCCGCGTCCTCATCGAATCCCGCGACCACAAGGACGAATGGACGACCATGGGAGTGTCCACCAACCTCATCGGAGCCTCGTGGCTCGCCTTGGTCGACGCCGTCGAATATAAATTGTTGAAGGACAATCAGAAAGCCCAAAAAAAGCCTGGGTCTTCCGGCCCGAAATCTTAGCCTTCCGGCACATTTCATCATCCGTCCAAACCCTCTAAAATAACGGCAATCTCCGAACGCGCACCTGCGCGCGTTTTAGAAACGCTCATGAAACAACTCTTATTCATCCGTGTCGTCTCTTTTCTCCTTCTTCCCGGTGTGATTGTAGATCCGGTCTCGGAGGTACTGATCAATTTCCCTCGTTTTCTCCAACGAAATACATCGCGTCTGGCTTCGGCACTCAACGTTTTTGAGTCTGCAGCCTTGATGGAAGCCATGGGATTTGTGGGAACTAAAAAATTGCTCGAAAAGCCTAATCCCAAGGCACGAGTCTTTCAGGCGATACACCCGTCGCTCGAGCGCGATTACGCGATGCAGGCGAAGTGGGATAAGCCCATTTCAAGTCATGCCGAGCATGAGTTGACGATCGATCGTTTTCTAGAAAAACTGCATCGAGACGGAATCCCTGGATTTCGCCTGGAACGCCTGGCGTGGTCGGATTCTACGGAGTCGGTCAGCCAATTCTTCTCACGTGTGTTCGCAGACCATCTCATGGCTTCTGTTTTTAAGCAACTCACGCACGGCGCTCTACGCCCAGCCCCGGGCCGCGGGGCTCCTGTCATCTATCGGGTTATCCGCACGAGGGAGGCGTCTTCCGCTATCCAGCTGCCCGTGGAAGCTCACGCGTCAGACCGCGGCATCACCCTTTTCTGGAACGAGGAAGACCTGCATACTCCTGATTTTCAAGTGGAGGAAGGGGCCCGTCTCGTGCATGAATTTCTGGCCTTCATGGGTCAGCCCCACCTGACGTGCACTGTTTTTGAAATCCTTGCGCGCGCGTGGCTTCAGGACCATTCAAAGACATTGATGGATCTCCTGGGAGACCGCTCGATAATAAATGAGATCGAGCAGCGTCTCGGGAAAAAACTCCCCGATTTGGAAAGAGAGCTGAGAGAGATATTGGGAGACATAGAAGCATCTACGGCCCTCTATGGCGGGCGGCGTCCAGATTTGCTGAGCCGTCTCAGCCGCCAGGAGATGTTGCCTCAGCATGCCGTCGAACAACTGGAGCAGGATCTTTCGATAATTGCGGAATCCATAGAAGAGGGAAGCGACGCCACCGTCTATATTTCTGAGGAAGGTATTAAGGGAAACAATGGGAAGTTTTGGGGTTACTCAGGGGGACAGAAGACAGTAAGAATCCTTCCCCCCCAAGAAATCATTTTGGAATTGCACGCGCGTGGCGGCACGCTTCTCTCGGTGGATACAGGCTTGTTGATCAATCCTTCGCGAGACACGGCGACGGATTTTAAGTTTGCCCTGAAACACCTGCCAGGAGCCTTGACCGCCTTTCAAGATCTCCTGGAAAACCAGGGAAAAACACGAGTTGCGGCGCGGATGGGACGAGTGATCCTGGTCGCGGAAGAGCTGGCCTCGGGAGGGATGAGAGTCGATATGCTCTTTACCCTCCACGCCCTCCGATCCGCGAGGTGGAAGGCACCCGATGTCTTGCTGCTGGAGAAAAGCGAATTTCTGGGCGACGGGATCCGCCGCGATTATGCCAGCAACGCCAACGAGAAAACATCAGACCAATCGCCCGCCGCCGCGCCGACAACAGGCTCCGCGATCGGTATGAAGCCGGGGTTTAAACGGCTCCACAAGACGTTCTCTTCCTACGGATTGGACTGGTTCGTGCCGGAATATATCGCGCCTATCGTAGAAGAAGTGACCCGCCGACTCTTGGGTGAATCTTGGCTTGCCTTTGTGCGAGGCCATACAGAGGTTTTTGATCCTGAAAAGGGGGATTGGATCAAACCCACCGTGAGTCATCTGAAAACCCTTTTATACCTTGTCCATGCTACGGATAAAGCGTTCCGGTTGGCTTATGACACTTACTCCGGATGGTGGCTGATTGGGCGCCCCATCGGGTGGTTCTTGGGTGTTCTGGCCGCGATCGAAGAGCACAAGCAATTCAATCGCGACATGGCGGATCTCACCGAACCGTTACCGCCGACCCTTACCGCCCGCGTCCTGGGGATGAAGCCCGGCGGCCAAAGCCCGCCGCCCGCCGCCAAAGCCAAGGAATTCAATAAGGATGAATTAATAGCAGAATTGAGGAGAAAACAAGTCTCTCTACCCCTGATCGCTGGCGTCAGGATAATTCTAGAAGATCACCGCTTGAAAGACGTCCCCTTTGAACCGTTCGTGTCGGAAAACGGCAAACGCGTTGACATGGTCGCCACGCGCGTACGAGAAACCGGCGTCAGGGAGCGCAAAGGTATTTGCCTGGAAGAAAGTGCCGGGAGAACTGAAAATTCAGAATATCGTGTCGAATTCATTACCGCGTATAGTCCTTCGTATACCCAGGGGACGATGATCGCCGCGATGGCATTTCGGGCAGAAGACTTTCCATCCAGAGTCAAAGCGTTTCTCGCTGAGGAATTGTTTCGTGGAGTTGCAGGCCAGGCCCGATTGGATTGGTTTGACGCCTGTCGTCGCGAACACCAACAAAGCCTGTCTGAGAGCGTTAAATCGTCAGCGCCCGCCGCGGCGGGGCGGCCCGAGAGCAATGCGGCGATCAAGACCCGTGTGAAGGCCCTCCTGGAGAAGATGGGGTTCGCCGACCTGCAGGGGACCGAAGTGCAAGAAATCCAGGAACGACTGTTCGCGCAAACGCCGCTTCTCGCGGCTATGGAAACGGCATGGGATTCGCTGGCTGCAAAAGGGGGGACGATCAGTCCCAAAAAATTACGAAAGCTCTTCCACATTCCGCGCAAACCTCCGACGTTTGTAAGAAACCTCATCCGTGAGATTCGTCTGCCGCTTGTCCCGCTCGAGTCGCTTCCTCCTTTAACTGCCGAGGAACTACGCATCCTCAATACACTCCGCGCGCCGGAATTCAATGCGATAGGAGTGGGTTGGATTATCGCTGAAAACCTAATTGCTGCGCGGGGAAAACATGACTTTTCTAGTGCGGATTGGGAGGATCGGATGACGATGGTCCTCCGAGCCGGGAGAGGTTATCTATCCGAGCCATTCCTCAATAAGGCCTTAGTGTCGGTCCGAATCCAAATCGCGATCTACGTGTATTTCCTTCCTGTCATTGCATTATTAGAGAGGCCGTCCCAAGACGTCCCCGATACCTACCGGGAACGCATTCAACGGATCATACAGAGGATCACAGAAAAGTTGAAGTTCCCCCTGAGCACCGTAGCGCAGCAATCCGGCCTTGAGGAGAAAACTCTTCAGGATTTCATGCGCCGGAAGGGTGCGCTTTCTCAGGGGGAGCGGGTTCAGTTGCTTCAAGGGTCCTGGGAATGGATGCTTAAATTATTGGGTCAGCCAAAATATCAAGAGGCGCTTCATTACTTGCCTTATGAAGTCCCAGAAACCCTTTTGCAAGGTATTCCAGAGGTGGTGCTTAATGTGTTGCTCCTGGCAGCACGAT
>JBGPLV010000216.1:0-3701 GCA_041486625.1 Elusimicrobiota bacterium | reverse complement strand
GATAGCTCTGATTCGTGTGCCTTCATACAGTCCTTAATCGCTCCGCCGCTGGGTTTAACATCCCCGCAGAGCTTTTTCATATCGTCTTTGCAGGCCCCTTCCGTATGGGCATAAACCGGCATAGCGACGCTGGCTAATCCGAAAAATGCTGTAATTATAGATGCGATTCGTATCTGTTTTATCATCGTTTCCTCCTCTCCGCCACTACGACTTGGCGGACCCGCTGAAGCCACAGTAGCGGGGAATTCTAGCAACTGTTCTGTTGGACGAGTCGTGTCCTCAAAAGGTTCCCCGTTAGGCCAATGGGAGGGTGAATTGGAAGGTGGAACCTTGGCCAGGGGTGCTTTGGGCGATGACGGTTCCTTGGTGGGCTTCGACCAAGTGTTTGACGATGGCCAGGCCCAAGCCCGTGCCGGGGACCTGACGTGAATGGGATTTGTCGCCGCGGTAAAAACGCTCAAAGACGCGCGGCAGATCCTCCGCGGGGATCCCTCGCCCCGTATCCTCCACTTGAAGCCGCAACTCTTTCCCGTTGGTCTCAGCGCTGATCTTCACGCGACCTCCCGCCTTGTTGAATTTAATAGCGTTGTCGATGAGATTCATGACCACTTGCGCGAGTTTTTCGCGGTCGGCCCGGACTTTCGGGAGCCCGTTGGGCAACTCGGTCACGATCGTGACTTTTTTCCCTTTGGCCATAGGCTCCATCGCTTTGACGATGCGGTCGACCACTTCTTTCACTCCGATCGGTTCGAAGCGGTACATCACGCGCTCGGCCTCGATCGCAGACAGGTCCAGCACGTCATCGATCAGCCGGCTCAAGTTGTTCGTATGCTCCCGGATGGTCTCGAGGAAGGCCTTGTTGTGCTTGGGATCGTTGATCGCGCCTTCGAGGAGTGTCTCCACATACCCTTTGATCGAGGTGAGCGGGGTTTTGAGTTCATGGGACACGTTGGCCACAAATTCCCGGCGGAGATTCTCCAGTTTTCGCAATTCTGCGATGTCATGGAGCGCGGCGAGGACGCCGGTCTGTCCTTCGCCATAGTCGACCGGAAGCGCGTGGATCGAAACGATATGCTCCTCCGGTGCGTGAAGCGTGATTTCTTTTTTGACGGCGTGATGGTCCGCCAAGGTTTGCGTGAGTACGGCATTGAGCGGGCTCTGACGAAGCACTTCCAAGAACGGCCGCCCTTTGATTTCTCCGGCTGGCACGCCGAACAGTTTTCTTGCAGCGGGATTCAAGAACAGCAGTTTTCCTTGATGGTCGATCGCGACGATGCTCTCAACCAGCGTGGAGAGAATCGCCCCCAGTTGCGTTCGCTCGCGCGAGAGGTCCCGCACTTTTTCTTCGATGCGCGCCGCCATCTCGCTGTAGGTGCGGGCCAGGTGTCCCAGCTCGTCCTGGGGCTGGGCGCCCGTGGAGGCCAGAAGATCTCGAAGAGGCCGGCTGATTTTCCTCATGGTGATCCAGGCCACGAAAAACGCCACGAGAACAGCGGCCGCGCCGGCTTTAAGAAGATCTTTTTGGAAAGTGGCAATTCGTTGATGAACGTCGGTCAGAGGAAGAGCCAAGCGAATAACGCCTTGCCCCAGGGATAGAGGGAGAGCGACATACATCATATCCTCATCAAGGGTCGCGCTGTGTCGCATCGACTCTCCCACCCCGGAAGCGAGCGCTGCGCGCACCTCCGGACGTCCGGCGTGGTTGTCCATCCGGCGGACTTCCTCCGCTGTGCGCTCGGAATCAGCCCTGACCGTTCCGTCAGGACCAATCACCGTGATGCGGCAGGCGATCTGGTTCCCTTCCGTTTGAATCCAGCCTTGGAGCTCGCTTTTTTTCGAAGGAATGACTTGCGCGATGAGCTTGGCTTCCGTCGCGAGCGATTGTTCGAGGTGAGACAAAAACGTTCTTTGGAGGCGATGGGACAGAAAAACACCCGTGAACAAAAGAGTCACCGCCACCACGAACAGGTAACTCGCGGTCAGTTTTTTAGCGAACGATAATTTCATTCGGTATCAAACCGATACCCGACATTCTTCACGGTGATCACGCGTTTGGCTTCGGGGCCGAGTTTATCGCGCAGGCGTGCGATGTGCTGGTCGATGGTGCGCGTGTCGATCTCAAAGGAAGGGTCGTGGCCCCAGACCTGCTCGAGCAGCTGATCGCGGGTGAGCGCTTTGCCGTTCGACTGAATGAGGATCTTAAGGAACTCAAATTCCTTGGAGCTTAAGGCGACGGGTTTTCCTTTGACCGTCACCGTATATCGCGAAAAATCCGCTTCCAACTGGCCGGCCTTAAAATTCTGGTCTTCTTTTAGGCCGGGTTTGACCCGCCTGAGGATCGTTTTAACGCGCGCCATGAGCTCCCGGACGCTGAAGGGCTTGGTCACATAATCATCGGCTCCCAGCTCCAGTCCCACGATCCGGTCGATTTCCTCTTTTTTAGCGGTGAGCATGATGATCGGGACCTGCGATTCCTGCCGAATCGTGCGGCAGACCTGCATCCCATCCAGCTTGGGGAGCATGAGATCGAGGAGGATGAGATCGGGCTTTTCTTTGCGCGCCAGGGCGAGCCCCGCTTCGCCGTCGTGCGCGGCCAGGGCCGTGTAGCCTTCCTTTTCGAGGTTGTATTTGAGCAGGCGGACGATGTCTTTTTCATCCTCGATGATGAGGACGGTGGTCATGGCTTAGGAAAAGAATAGCAAAAGTTTATAGCTAACGGCGGCGACGAGTGCCGTGGCGGGGATCGTCAGGAGCCAGGCCCATACAATTTTGGTGGCAATCCCCCAACGTACGGCAGAGAGACGGTGGGTGGCTCCCACCCCCATGATGGCGCCTGTAATCGTGTGAGTCGTGCTGACCGGGATGCCGGCGGCGGCTGTTCCGAGGAGCATGATCGCTCCGCCGAATTCCGCGCAGAAGCCGCCGACGGGTTTAAGCTTGGCGATTTTCTGCCCCATGGTTTTGACAATCCGCCAGCCGCCGAAGAGTGTCCCCAAGCCGATGGCCGCATGGCAGGTTAGGATCACCCAGACCGGCACCGGTTCATGGGCGGCCAGGCGGCCCGAACTGATGAGGAGAATGTAGATCAGGCCCATCGTCTTTTGCGCGTCGTTCGTCCCGTGGCCGAGGCTGTAGAGGGCGGCCGAGAAGAGCTGCCCTTTGCGGAAAAAGCGGTCCACGCGGTCCGGCGTGGTATGCTGAAAAATCCGCATCACGATCACCATCAACATGAAGCCGAAGAAGAGGCCGAGCACCGGAGAGATCACGATGAAGGCGGCGATTTTTAGAAACCCTTCGGCGATGATCGCCCCCCAGCCGGCTTTGGCGACCGCGGCCCCCGCGAAGCCGCCGATGAGCGCGTGCGAGGAACTGGTCGGCAGCCCGTAATACCACGTCACAAGATCCCAAGCGATGGCGCCGACAAGACCCGCCAGGATCACCGTCGGGTCTGCGACCCCGGCGTGAATCACCCCTTTGCCGATCGTGGTGGCGACCTTCACGCCGAACCCGAAGGCCGCCACGAAGTTAAAGAAAGCCGCCCAGACGACGGCGAGGCGAGGGGTGAGCACCCGAGTCGACACGACGGTGGCGATGGAGTTCGCCGAATCGTGAAAGCCATTGATAAAGTCAAAGCACAGCGCGATCGCGATGATGCCGATGATGGCGTGGGGGCTGAACATTTTAAGAGAAGAGGATCAGGG
>JBGPLV010000215.1:0-3707 GCA_041486625.1 Elusimicrobiota bacterium | reverse complement strand
GGTCATGGAATCCAAGATCGCTTGGCCCATGCTTATCCAGTCGAGCTTGGCCAGACCCCGTGGTGTGGGAATGGGGTAGAATTCGGCCACTTCCCGCATAAAGTCATAGCGCTGAGCGGTTTGAAGAACCTCGATAAGTTTCTTGGACGGCTTTTCCCCCTTGGCCATGTGCGTCATAAGGACTGGCGCCATCTTCTGGGCGAATAGGCGGACGCTCTCCTGCATATTTTCGCTGCCGGCCACCTGCAGTGTGTTCTGCAGTTTTTGGTAAAGCATGACGCGGTTGTGCAGATTATCGATGGCCGTCTGATAACGCGTACGCTGGTCGGGCTTGACCTGCTCCACCTGATGGGCTTGATCTTCAATCTGCTGCAGGTGCGGATGCAAATCGGTGAAAGAATAATAGCGGTTAGGAGTCTGCTGAATACCCATCACGCCCAGAACATCGGGGTTGTCGATTTCAAAAACGGGATAGCTATCGGCGTCGGCCGGCTTAAAAAGCATGTCCAGCAGCCATTCATCGGCGCTCAAAATCTTGCCGCCAAAGCGCACGGTTTGCTTGCCGCGCAGGAGAAGCAGAGACGTTCGCGCGACCGTGTCGAGCGGCTTCATGCGCCCCCCGTTCAAAACGGGAAGTTCGCTGAAGCCTGCAACATCCATGGGCGTGGAAAATTTGGGAGTTTGCGTGCCGATCACAAGATAAGCCGCAAACAGACTGAGCAGGAAGTAGGGAAGACCTTTGAAGCGATTCTCGGTCATGACCTCTTCCTCACAAATTCAAAGAGGTGAGAGAGAAATTGGATGAGGAGCCCCAACACGACCAGCGCGCAGGACGTGTAGGGTGCCCAAAAAGCGGGATTTTCAACGACCTGAAAGACCGAAAGCCGGTCTCCTTTACCGAAGCTTGCCTGGTAGAACGTCTTGCCTTCATAACGGAGCGGATGGTTCATGTAGATAAGGGCGTCCCGGTTTTCCTGGGTCCGAGAGTTGGATAGATGGACCAAGCTCGAGAAATTCTTCGGAATGTCGGTCCCAGGATAAATGTCGTGGCGAAAATCTTTCAAAGTCAAGTTGAAGGGGTAATAGTGCCGTCGGGGGCGAATAAATATCTGGTAGGTCTTCCCTTGTACGGTAAAAGACTGGGGTGCTCCAAGCCCGGAGGAGAGGAGCCACGTTCCCAAACTCTTGCCGCCGTCCAAAACTTCCACATAGGCGGTGACCGCGTTCGCTTCATCATCGGAAGAAACAGGCGGGACCTCCTGCACGGCAATTCGAGTTCCAATACCCTGATTGACGAGAGCCTCACCCGGGCTTTGCCGCCCCTGCCTGCCGGCAGGCAGGCTCTCCCCATCGGGAGAGGGTTGGGGTGAGGCTTGCATCCCTAGTTGGGCATTGGGATAGAACTTACGAATCACAATGGAAAATGGCATGTTCGGCAGGATGACCGGACCTTCCTTACTGAAGAGGGAATAGGGGATGCTCGTGACCTCATCGGAGGCCGGGTTCGAAGTCATCACCAAGGCCAGTTCCGTTTCCCGAAAACTGTCGGAGTAGTTGCGGGTCTGGCCGAGCTCGGGCGGGCTGTTGCTCTCATGGGCGAGTGTCTGGGTCAGAAATTGTCCCATCATCAGAAGGATCACGCCAAAGTGAGAGATGAGGATCCCGGCATCGTGTCGATGGAACTTGAATTTCACGGCAAAAGCGGCCAGAAGGTTGACGACCCACACCAACCCGACCGTGAGGCCGCCGGGGAAAAGAGGAACATCCATCTCGGCGACTTGCCCAAAAACAAACCAACTGTTGAAAAACGCCTTTTGGGCGGCGAAGGTGCCCATATTCACTTGCGCCAGGGTCCCGAACACCACAAGCGCCATTGCAAAACCCAGGCACACCAGAGTGAGTTTGACGGACGCAAGCGTCTCGAGCACGTCATTCCCGCGAAGGCGGGAACCTGCCTGCCGGCAGGCAGGTCCATCCGATGGATCCCCCGCCAGAGACCGCGGGGGATGACGATTAATTGTCATTGAACTTTATAGTCTTCAGGAATTGCATAAATTTTGGCTTAGCCGCTGTCACTGTCGTTTCATCACCCATCATCTTGAAAAACCAGGTGCGTCCTTCCCGATGATAGATGGCGGCCATTAGGCGCTTGCTCTGGTTTGCAAAATCGACAAGGAGCATCGCACGGCCGCCCGGCGTGATCTTCTGGCTTTGCCCGGGTAAGTCGGCCTCGGTAATCGGGCCCAGGCTTATCTGACCGCGCCAACGGTTGATATTGGAAAGATCGCCGCCTGCCTCCCCAGAAAGTGGAACGACCGACATATCGACTTGCTGGCCCTTGTCTCCTTTAATAAGGAAACTTCCGACACGCATCTCGGAGGGAGCTTGTTCCTGCCAGCCCTCCGGGACCTTCCAGCTTATTTCACGGGGCATGGACGTGGCGCCCATCGTGTTCCCATCTCCGATAGAAGGATGTCCGGCGGGAAACTCAGAAGTCTGTGCCGCGCCTGGGGCGGAAGGCATTTCCTTCGGAACGCGATACGTATTGATCGAGTCTTTTTGGCAGGCGGCGGTCATCCCGAAGATGACAATCGCAAAAATAATTTGTATGAGTGTTGGCATTACTCGAAGATGTTCAAACGCATTGAACCATGTTTCATGTCCCCGCGCAATATGACGGCTGTCATAGTTGTATATGCAAAGGGATGGTAAAAACGTAGCGAATCGTTTAAGGAAAAAGTCATGGAGGGAGCAAATGCATAGGAAGAAAGAGAAACCCGCAGAAGGGTTCTTCATATTTGTTTCATTAGGGCTTCTCTTGATTTCCGTTTCGAGACTTGCGGCTGAAACAACGCCGGCACCAGTGACCTCCACAGCCGCGGTCGTTGCCGTTCCGCCAGCCGCCTCCACCTCACCGGCGGTTGCTGTTCCGGCTCCCACTCCTGCCGTGGCGGCCGCGACGTCCGGCACTCCCGAATACATCGGCGCTGAAACGTGTATTTCATGCCACGCGGCGCGGGAAGATTTCCACTCTAATATCCATGCGAAGGCGTTTCCGCATGCCAAGGGAATTGATTTCTCTCATTCTTGCGAGACCTGTCATGGTCCCGGCTCTCTGCATGCGGCCGCTGCGGGCGACCGCTCGAACCGCGATTTTTATGCGATCAAAAATTTCAAAACCCTTTCCAGCAAGGAAATCGCTCAGACCTGTCTGCAGTGCCACGAAGGTGGAAATCGCTTTCACTGGGAGGGAAGCGCGCACGACACGCGGGACGTTTCTTGTTTGTCTTGCCACAGCGTTCATGAGGCGCAAAGTCCCGGCGGGAAGCATTTGCTGGCCAAAACGACGGAAATGGAAACCTGCTTCCAGTGCCATCAGCTCCGGCGCGCCCAGCTTATGAGGTCTTCTCATATGCCGATGCGCGAAGGCAAAATGACCTGCACAGATTGCCATAACCCTCATGGAGGGAATGGTCCCAGCTTACTTCAGCAGGCGTCCGTCAATGAAAATTGCTTGTCCTGCCATGCGGAAAAAAGAGGACCGTTCTTGTGGGAGCATCCCCCGGTGCGTGAAAACTGCCTGAACTGCCATCTTCCGCATGGATCTCAGCATGACCGACTTTTGAAAGCCAAACGGCCCAGGCTCTGTCAGGAGTGCCACGATGAAGGTCAGCATCCCGGCACCTCCAGCTCGCCCACCAACCTCC
>JBGPLV010000214.1:0-3723 GCA_041486625.1 Elusimicrobiota bacterium | reverse complement strand
GCTCGGCATTTCCGTCGGACTCCTTGCCTCCGACGGTCGACGCAGCGCGCCACCTACAGCCTTTGCAGAACGCGCGCTATTGCGACTACACATCTACTCTGACCATCGCACGCCCGACCGCGTTTTCGCGACTTTTCTTTTACCATCGGGAGAATCGGAATCTCTCACGTATGGGAAGCTTTTAAAAAGGGCTCAAAAACTCGCGGCAAGACTTCCGGCGAAATGCCGGACCCTGTGTCGGTCACGCGCAGACATATCCAGGAAAGCGGGGTTTCCTTGAGGCTTTCCGTCTTCACCGTCAGAATCCCCCCCTGTTCCCCCATGGCGTCGAAGGCGTTGTTGGCGAGGTTGACGATCACCTGCTGAATCTGGTTCGGGTTGCCCAAGAGGCGCGGCAGATCCGCGGCAAGCTCCTTGCGGACCTCGACCTGGACCGTACGTGCCCGTGCCGTCACCAGCGAAAGGGCTCCTTCAATGGTCTTGTTCAAGTCCATCGGCTCACGCTCGACCTTGGCCACCCGCGAGAAGGTCAGGAGGTCCTGCACAAGATTCTTGCAGCGCACCGCTTCTTTCTCGATGGATTTCAAAGGCATCTCAAGCGTATCACCAGGGGTAATGCGGCGGAGCGCCGCCTGCGCGAACCCCAGAATCACCCCAAGAGGATTGTTGATCTCGTGCGCAACCCCTGCGGCCAGCTGCCCGACGGCCGACATCTTGTCGGAGTGCCGGATAATACTTTCCAAACGTTTGCGCTCGGTCACGTCCTTGGCCACCGCGATGACGCCGGTGGGTTGGTCTTCAAGATTCTTCATCACGGAGCTGGAAAAGAGGACCGAGACTCTACCGCCGGATTTTTTGAGGAATTCCAGCTCAAGGTTGCGAACTGAACCCTTGATGATCAGCGTCTCCTGCTCAGCACCCGTGGACGATTGTTGTTTGGACATAAATAGAATGTGAGCGGGCTGGCCTTCCAGCTCTTCTTTCGAATATCCCAAAAGGTCCAAAGTGGCCTTGTTCACCATCTGAATGGTGCCTTTCATTGTCATAACGATAAGAGGATCGATCATGTGGGAAAGGATACCGCCTAAGAAATCCTTGGAGACCGTCGTTTCGGCCAAGACTTTGCTCATGTGGTTGAAATCATTAGCCAAATGGCCGAACTCGTCTTTCGATAAGACCGGGACGTTAATGCCATACTCGCCACGACTGATCCGCGAGGTCCCCTCGGAAAGGAATCTAATCGGCCGGAGCATGCGGCGCATCAAGATCAAAATCACCAAAAGACCGATTCCGTCCGCGATGAGAAGAATGGCCACGACCTTTTGAAAGATCCGGTATTCCGTTTGCAAAACATCCTTGAGGGGCAGCCCAAGACTTACGGTTCCTAGACGAGTTCTCTGAGGGAATTCCTGGTCTCCGCCTAATAGGAATTGCTCGGCGACATTCGTTTTTGGAGCCAACCAGACAGGGACGGATACATGCATGAAAGGACTGCCTTTCAAATCGGATAGACGCGTCACCGCTGTAGCGGCTCTAACCGCATCTAAAGTAACGGCATCGTCATACTTTTTTCCTTTTTCAGAAACATTGGAATGTGCGAGTACGTCTCCCGATGGGCTGAGAGCCACCGCATAGACCGCTCCCGTGCGTTCCTGGGCGTACTGCAATTGCGGCAAGAGTATGGGTTCGCTTCGCGCCTCAAATCCTAAAGCTGCTCCTTTGGCCAAATCGGAAGCGTTTAAGAGGCCTCGCCTTTCCACATCCTGAAGAAGGATCCGGTGCACAGCGCCTTTGACCGTCCACAATAATGGCGTGCCCAGCAGGAAGGCGAGCGAAAAGAAGATCAGCAGAAGCTTGGGTTGTAATCTCATGGATTCGACTCCGCGTCCACCGCGGCGGACGCTGCGCTCACCATGACCCTGAGTGTAGTCGAATGGGTCATGGCAGCACCTTGTCGACCTTCTTCAACACATCAGGAGGGATTTGCAAGCCTGTATGATTCGCCGCCGTCAAATTGACCAGCGTTTCCGCCTTTTGGGGATAGACATGCGCCGGCAAAGGTGCTCCCGCCAATGCCTGTTGGGCAGCGTTGGCGGCCGCACGTCCGATGTCTCGAAAGTGGCTCGACACGGAAGCTGTGGCTCCTTTTTCGACAAGGGCGTCCGTGGGGGCGTAGAATGGGATGTGGTTGAGCCACGAAAACTCTTTGATGGCCGAGAAGCTGACTGGATTAATCAAAACGGGATCGGGAGGAAGCCAAAGGGCATCAGTTTTTCCCACAAGTGCGCGCAGGGTATCGGGTAGCCCCTCCGGATCCGCCAATCTTTCCGACCGGATTTGAATGTCCAAGGCGGCAGCCGCCTTGCGCATTTCTTGGATATAAGGTTCGTAAGCGGGTGAAGTCCAAAGCACGGCCAGTCTATGAAGCGGCGGCTGAAGGTCTTTCAACTTGGCAAGAATCGTGCCCGGTGGAGGAATCATGTAGACCGTAATGGAAGGTCCTGCATGATCCCCGGGTAGAGACCCCGCTCCTGGGGCCATACAATAAATTACAATCGCCTGCTTTGGATAACGTTGCTGAGCGGCGAGCCCTCCGAAAGTGACGACCACGCGCGTTCCTGGGTCCACTGCGGGTCTTCCATCCCAAAGGTTGAAAGAGGGCACCTGATGACCCCAAGTTTCCTGGAAACCTTCCAAGGCCTGCAAGTAGGGTGGGGAATCCGAGGAGAGAACCGTGACCACGTCTTGGACATCACCCCAACACCGGGCTGGCATGCTTAGACACATTAAGAAAAAGCCAAACACCAAGCATGGAATTTTCACCGGAACCGATACGCAACACCGACGTTAATGTTTCTGCCGTTTTGAGGAATGGCATCCTGAACGTGCTCTACGGATCCTGAGGCACTGTACTGGGTGTCCAGCAGGTTATAGATGCCAACATAGAGTCGCATGCCCTCGCCCCACGGTGTAAGGGATACGTTGAAATTAGTTACGACGGTCGGCGGAAGGGTCGTTCCCTGGACCGTTTGCTGGGACCCGATCAGGAAGGCGTCGAAGGTTGTTGTCGCCAGCCGCCCGAATCTCCGTCCGATTCCGAGATGGCCGGTATGAAACGGGGAATTGCTCAAGGTATTCCCGCCAATCTCGTAGGTGTGCTGATACAAGTATCCGGCGTGGCCAAAGAGATCGTCTCGCCAATTCCATTTCGTGGCCAGTTCCACGCCTTGGGAGCGAATACGTTCCTTATTTTGGAGTTGGATCAATCCATTCATAGGATCGATGACTTGGCTAATCAGATCGCGAATCTCGTTATCGAAAACACCCAAGCTGAGCGTTGACATTTTGCTCGGTTGCTCGATCCAAAGGGCTTCGTAGGTCGTGATCTTCTCCGGTTTGAGGTTTTGACTTTGCTCCCAGAGGCCGGGCTGCTGATAAAGCAATTCGTAAGGCGTTGGAGCACGATACGCGGTGCCATACAGGAGCTTCAGGGCGCTCTGAGGGCGCGGTTGATACACCATGGCCAACCGCGGGTTCACCGTGTCGTCAAAGGATTGGTCGTGATCGTATCGGCCCCCCACTGTGAATTGGAGCTGCGAAAGGGGGGCCCATTCCTCTTGAGCGAAGAACGCATAGCGATCCAGGCGATCGTGCGTATCGACGAACAACTGGTAAGGGTTTTCGTTGAAATTGAGCTGTTTGGCCTGGTAGGTCTGCTCGTAG